>NZ_JBSFWU010000043.1:0-58687 GCF_053594995.1 Streptomyces sp. NPDC002536 | reverse complement strand
AGACCAATTGCGGGCCGATTTATCGCAGCACCGTGCATAGTTGGCCGTCATTCCCGATGCCACGACTCTCGGTCGCGCAGTTCCCCGCGCCCCTGACGGGGCGCAACCCTGACGGGGCGCACCCCGCGACGAGAGCGGGGCCGAAGGCCCCGAATCACCCCTTCGTGTCCCCTAACTCCCGCTTTGCGGGCCGCATTTCAGGGGAGATACCGCAATAGTCCGGTTCATCCCGAAGGGGGAGCGCATCCGTGGATCTCAGCCGCACCGCCCGTCTCGCCGCCCGAGCCGTCAGTGCCCGTACCGCGCGCATCGCCGTCGTCGCGACGGCCGTCATACTTCCCGCCGCCGCGCTCGCGGCGACGCCCGCGCACGCGGTGACGGACTGCACGGTCAACGGGGTGCACCGGTCGGGCCGGTTGATCGAGGGGACGCCGGGGGACGACACGATCGTCTGCTCCCACGTCGAGCCCGGCACCGTCGTCGACGCGAAGGGCGGGAACGACACCATCACCGTCACCGGGGAGATGGACGGCGACATCCGGGCCGGCGGCGGCGAGGACGAGATCACCGTGACGCGGTCCGGCCGCATCGGCGGGACCGGGTCCGTCGACGGGCAGGGCGACGACGACCGCATCGACATCGACGGGACCGTCGACGGCAGGATCCGCGGTGGCCAGGGCGGTGACACCATCCACCTCACCCGGCACTCCAAGATGACCGGTCACGCCGGCATCCCCGGTGTCAGGGAGACGGACACGATCGTCGCCGACGCCGGGTGCGACATCGCGCGGACGGTCCGGGAGGACACCCAGGGGGTGGCCGACGCGGTCAAGGTGGCCTGCATGTCGTGAAACGCGAAGGGCCGCCGCTCCCGAGCGGGAGAGCGGCGGCCCTTCGTGAAAAGCCCTGTTACAGAACGCGCACCGCGCCGGTGGGCGGCGAGTAGCTCAGGTCGCGCTCGACGACGCCGGAGCTCGGGTTCTGCGCACCGATGAACTTGCCACCGCCGATGTAGACGGCGACGTGGTACGCGCTGCCCGCGGAGCCCCAGTAGAGGATGTCGCCCGTCTTGAGGTTGTCGAGGCCCACCTGGGTGCCGGTCGTCGACTGGTCCTGGGAGACGCGCGGCAGATCGATGCCGATCTGGTTGTACGCGGCCATGACCAGGCCCGAGCAGTCGTACGAGGAGGAGCCGGTGGCGCCCATGACGTACGCCTTGCCGAGCTGGGCCTCCAGGAAGCTCACCAGGGTGGCGGTGCTGCCCGTGGCGGAGGACGAGGACTCCGACTTCGTGCTCAGCGAGCTGCGGTCCGAGGAGCGCGAGGCACGCGCATCGGCGTCGCGCTGCTCCTGCTCGGCGGCCTTGCGCTCGGCCTCCGCCTTGCGGTCCGCCTCGTCCTTGGCCTTCTTGGCGTCGGCCTTGGCGTGGTCGATCGCGTCTTCCACCTGTGCGCGGACCTGGTAGTCCACAGCGGCCTGCTGCGTGGCGACCGCGCTCTGCGCGATGGAGGTGGAGATCTCGGCGTTGAACGCCGGCATCTCCATGGTCGCCTCGGAGGGCTTCTCGACGGCGGTGGCGGAACCCGCACCGGCGACGGCCAGGGTGCTGAGGACGCCACCGGCAACACCCGTGCGGACGACCCACGACTGAGTCGCGGGACGACGGGGCTTCCGGTGGCTGGTTATATGCGCGTTCGGGGACATGGGACAACGGACTATCAGTCCGCACAGGTTCAGTTCAAGAAGCGTGACGTGCGCCACAATTGGCGTGTACGCGCTCAGAATTCGGGCTTATTGATCACGGGAGGGTCACGGCGCACAACCCCGCCGCACCCCCGATCCGGCGCCTCAGCACGGCGTTTGGGCTCGTCGGCCGACCGGCGACCCGGCCTATCACTTTTTCCGGCCCCCCGTCGAGGCTGTCCGAAAAATCCGGCCACCAAACCCCCCGGCGCGTGGCAGAGCTCACGCCCCCGCCGCCCCTGCTGGAACTTTGTGCACCGAACGTGAGGACGGGCGCGGAGCGTGACGGAGAGGCGTCGCCGGCCCTCTTCGTTCCATCGGGTCGAGCCCTCTTATCAGTTGACGGCCCATGAAGCCAATTTGCCCGCAGCGGCTCTCGATTGATAGTGGATCACCTCCGCCACCAGCGCCGACGCGACCGAATGTCACCTGTCGTGATCACTCGCGCGCTTCGTGTGCGTAGCTCACCGCTCATCCGACTTGATGATCGTTCGTCAGGTGGTGAAGATCACAAACACGGTTGCGTACCCCGTGTCGCAGATCACAGACCGGCGGGCATAGGATGCACGCGACCCGGGCTTGTGAACTGCCTCACATGCGGCCGATCTTCGGGCGGCCCAGGGAGGGCGGTGAGCCCGCCGGGTCCGGTCAGCCAGCAGTCAGCGTCGACAGACTGGAAGGAGCGAGGAGCGGTGAACGCGTACGCGCCCATCCTCGTACTGGGAGCCCTCGGTGCCGGCTTCGCGGTCTTCTCCGTGGTCATGGCATCGCTCATCGGGCCCAAGCGGTACAACCGCGCCAAGCTCGAGGCCTACGAATGCGGCATCGAACCGACCCCGCATCCGGCCGGAGGCGGGCGCTTTCCGATCAAGTACTACCTGACGGCGATGCTCTTCATCGTCTTCGACATCGAGATCGTCTTCCTCTACCCCTGGGCCGTCACCTTCGACTCCCTGGGGCTGTTCGGGCTCGTGGAGATGCTCCTCTTCGTGCTCACCGTCTTCGTCGCCTACGCCTATGTATGGCGTCGCGGCGGCCTGGAATGGGACTAGGGGGCGCGCCATGGGAATCGAGGAGAAGCTGCCCAGCGGCTTTCTGCTGACCACCGTCGAACAGGCCGCCGGCTGGGTGCGCAAGGCGTCGGTCTTCCCGGCCACCTTCGGCCTGGCCTGCTGCGCCATCGAGATGATGACGACCGGTGCGGGCCGCTACGACATGGCCCGCTTCGGCATGGAGGTCTTCCGCGGCTCGCCCCGGCAGGCCGACCTGATGATCGTGGCCGGGCGGGTCAGCCAGAAGATGGCGCCCGTGCTGCGGCAGGTCTACGACCAGATGCCCAACCCCAAGTGGGTGATCTCCATGGGCGTCTGCGCCTCCAGCGGCGGCATGTTCAACAACTACGCGATCGTCCAGGGCGTCGACCACATCGTCCCCGTCGACATCTATCTGCCCGGCTGCCCGCCGCGCCCCGAGATGCTGCTCGACGCGATCCTCAAGCTGCACCGGAAGATCCAGAACGAGAAGCTCGGCGCCCACCGCGAGGAGGCCGACCGGCAGGCGGAGGAAGCGGCGCTGAAGTCCCTGCCGCTCATCGAGATGAAGGGGCTGCTGCAGTGAGCGTGACCCCCGGCGAGAACAACGGTCAGGGTGAATTCCCGGCCCAGCGCGAGGAGTCCGGCGAGGTCATCGGCGTCCGCCGCGGCATGTTCGGCGCCGCCAACGGCGGCGACACCACCGGCTACGGCGGCCTCGTGCGCACCGTGCGGATGCCCGGCCAGGCGGTCCGGCCGTACGGCGGATGGTTCGACGAGGTGGCGGACGAACTGGAAGGCGCCCTGGAGGAACAGGGGCTCGTCCCGGAGAACGCGATCGAGAAGACGGTCGTCGACCGCGGCGAACTCACCTTCCACATCGCCCGCGAGCACCTGCCCCGCGTCGCCCGCACGCTGCGCGACGACCCGGCGCTGCGCTTCGAACTCTGCACGGGCGTCAGCGGCGTGCACCTCCCCGGCGACAAGGGGCGCGAGCTGCACGCCGTCTACCACCTGCGCTCGATCACCCACAACCGGCTGGTCCGGCTGGAGGTGGGCGTCCCCGACGCCGATCCGCACCTCCCGTCCCTCGTCGCGGTCTATCCGACCAACGACTGGCACGAGCGCGAGGCCTACGACTTCTTCGGCCTCGTCTTCGACGGCCACCCGGCCCTCACGCGGATCATGATGCCCGACGACTGGCAGGGCTTCCCGCAGCGCAAGGACTATCCCCTCGGCGGCATCCCCGTCGAATACAAGGGCGCCCAGATCCCGGCTCCGGACCAGCGGAGGTCGTACTCCTGATGTCCACACCGACCAGCCCCCGCGAGACCACCGAGGGCACCGTCTACACGGTCACCGGCGGCGACTGGGACGAGATCGCCGACGCCGCCCGCAAGGGCGACGACGAGCGCATCGTCGTCAACATGGGTCCCCAGCACCCCTCCACGCACGGAGTGCTCCGGCTGATCCTGGAGATCGACGGCGAGACCGTCACCGAGGCCCGCTGCGGCATCGGCTACCTCCACACCGGCATCGAGAAGAACCTCGAGTACCGGACCTGGACCCAGGGCACCACGTTCGTGACGCGCATGGACTACCTGACGCCGTTCTTCAACGAGACGGCGTACTGCCTGGGCGTCGAGAAGCTGCTCGGCATCGAGGAGCAGATCCCCGAGCGGGCCTCCGTCATCCGCGTCATGCTCATGGAGCTGAACCGAATCTCCTCGCACCTGGTGGCCATCGCCACCGGCGGCATGGAGCTCGGCGCCACCACGATCATGATCTACGGGTTCCGGGACCGCGAGCTCGTCCTCGACGTCTTCGAGCTGATCACCGGCCTGCGGATGAACCACGCCTACGTGCGTCCCGGCGGGCTCGCCCAGGACCTGCCGCCCGGCGCGGTGGACCAGGTGCGCGAGTTCGTGAAGAAGATGCGCCGGAACCTGCCCGAGTACGACAAGCTCGCCACCGGCAACCCCATCTTCAAGGCCCGCCTGCAGGACGTCGGTCACCTCGACCTGGCCGGCTGCATGGCCCTGGGCATCACCGGCCCCATACTGCGCGCCACGGGCCTGCCGCACGACCTGCGCAAGGCCCAGCCCTACTGCGGCTACGAGGGCTACGACTTCGAGGTCGCCACAGCCGACACCAGCGACGCCTACGGGCGCTTCCTGATCCGCATCGCGGAGATGCACCAGTCGCTGCGGATCGTCGAGCAGTGCCTGGACCGGCTCGCGCCCGGGCCCGTGATGGTCGCCGACAAGAAGATCGCCTGGCCCGCCCAGCTGGCCCTCGGCCCGGACGGGCTCGGCAACTCCCTCGACCACATCAAGAAGATCATGGGCACCTCGATGGAGGCCCTGATCCACCACTTCAAGCTGGTGACCGAGGGCTTCCGGGTGCCGCCGGGCCAGGTGTACGCGGCCGTCGAGTCGCCCAAGGGGGAGCTGGGCGTGCACGTCGTCAGCGACGGCGGCACCCGGCCCCACCGGGTCCACTTCCGCGACCCGTCCTTCACCAACCTCCAGGCCGTGGCGGCCATGTGCGAAGGCGGTCAAGTGGCCGACGTCATCGTCGCCGTGGCGTCCATCGATCCCGTGATGGGAGGCGTCGACCGGTGAGCACTGCTGAATCAGGCGGTCACGGCGTCCAGTTGGGCATGCCGCAGCTGCCCGCTCCCGACTACCCCGCCGAGGTGCGGGCCCGGCTGGAGGCCGATGCCGCGCAGCTCGTCGGCCGCTATCCGGACCGGCGCAGCGCCCTGCTGCCGCTGCTGCACCTGGTGCAGGCCGAGGAGGGGTACGTCACCCGCACCGGCATCCGCTTCTGCGCCGGGCAACTCGGGCTCACCACGGCCGAGGTGACCGCCGTGTCGACCTTCTACACCATGTACCGCCGCAAGCAGGGCGGCGACTACCAGGTGGGGGTCTGCACCAACACCCTGTGCGCGGTGCTGGGCGGCGACGCGATCTTCGGTGCGCTGCAGCAGCACCTGGGCGTGGGCAACGGGGAGACCACCGGGGACGGCAAGGTCACCCTGGAGCACATCGAGTGCAACGCGGCCTGCGACTTCGCGCCCGTGGTGATGGTCAACTGGGAGTTCTTCGACAACCAGACCGTCGAGAGCGCCAAGAAGCTCGTCGACGACCTCCGCGCCGGACGCACCGTCGAGCCCACGCGCGGCGCCCCGCTCTGCACGTACCGCGAGACCGAACGCATCCTCGCCGGCTTCCCCGACGAACGCCCGGGCGCGGTCGAGGCGAGCGGCGGCGCCGGACCCGCCACGCTGGCCGGCCTGCGGCTGGCCAAGGGCGAGGGCACGCCCCGCGTCGGCCCCCCGCGCCCCGCACCGCCCGCGCAGTCCGAGGAGGGGGAGGGATGACCGTGGCACCGGAGATGCACGAAACCAGCCCGGAGAAGCTGCTCGCGCCCGTGCTGAGCGCCTTCTGGGACGAGCCCCGCTCCTGGACCCTGGAGACCTATCTGCGGCACGAGGGCTACGAGGGCGCGCGCAAGGCCTTCGCCATGCAGCCCGACGAAGTGATCGCGTACGTCAAGGAGTCCGGGCTGCGCGGCCGCGGCGGCGCCGGCTTCCCGACCGGCATGAAGTGGCAGTTCATCCCGCAGGGCGACGGCAAGCCGCACTACCTCGTCGTCAACGCCGACGAGTCCGAGCCCGGCACCTGCAAGGACATTCCCCTCCTCTTCGCCAACCCGCACTCCCTCGTCGAGGGGATGTTGATCGCCAGTTACGCGATCCGCTGCGACCACGCCTTCATCTATCTGCGCGGCGAGACCGTCCCCGTGCTGCGGCGGCTGCACGAGGCCGTGCGCGAGGCGTACGCAGCAGGCTACTTGGGCCGCAACATCCTCGGCAGCGGACTCGACCTCGACATCACCGTGCACGCAGGGGCGGGCGCGTACATCTGCGGCGAGGAGACGGCCCTCCTCGACTCCCTCGAAGGCCGCCGCGGCCAGCCCCGGCTCCGGCCCCCCTTCCCGGCGATCGCGGGCCTGTACGCGTGCCCCACTGTGGTGAACAACGTCGAATCCATCGCTTCGGTTCCGGCGATCCTCAACCGGGGCAAGGAATGGTTCCGTTCGATGGGCAGCGAGAAGTCCCCGGGCTTCACGCTGTACTCGCTGAGCGGTCACGTCGCCAACCCCGGCCAGTACGAGGCCCCGTTGGGCATCACGCTGCGCCAGCTGCTCGGAATGAGCGGCGGGATGCGGCCGGGCCACACGCTCAAGTTCTGGACGCCGGGCGGCTCTTCGACGCCGCTGCTCACGGACGAGCACCTGGACGTGCCGCTGGACTACGAGGCCGTGGGCGCGGCCGGATCGATGCTGGGCACCAAGGCGCTGCAGTGCTTCGACGAGACGACGTGCGTGGTGCGCGCGGTGACGCGGTGGACGGAGTTCTACGCGCACGAGTCGTGCGGCAAGTGCACGCCCTGCCGTGAAGGAACGTACTGGCTGGTGCAGTTGCTGCGCGACATCGAGGCCGGCAAGGGCCGCATGGCGGACCTCGACAAGCTGGCCGACATCGCGGACAACATCAACGGCAAGTCCTTCTGCGCCCTCGGCGACGGCGCGGCGAGCCCGATCTTCTCCTCGCTGCAGTACTTCCGCGCCGAGTACGAGCAGCACGTCAAGGGCAAGGGCTGCCCCTTCGATCCCAGCAAGTCCACTGTGTGGGCCGACCAGCCGCACCCGGAGGTGCCTGCATGACCGTGACTGAACCGACGTCCAGTGCGCCTCCTGCGGACGATCTGGTGTCCGTCACCATCGACGGGATCGCGCTCTCGGTGCCGAAGGGCACCCTCGTGATCCGTGCGGCGGAGATGATCGGGATCGAGATCCCGCGGTTCTGCGACCACCCGCTGCTGGAGCCGGCCGGTGCCTGCCGGCAGTGCATCGTCGAGGTCGAGGGCCAGCGCAAGCCCATGGCCTCCTGCACGATCACGTGCACGGACGGCATGGTCGTCAGGACCCAACTGACCTCGCCCGTCGCGGAGAAGGCGCAGCGCGGGGTGATGGAGCTGCTGCTCATCAACCATCCGCTCGACTGCCCGGTCTGCGACAAGGGCGGCGAGTGCCCGCTGCAGAACCAGGCGATGACGGCCGGGCAGGCCGACTCCCGCTTCGAGGGCCGCAAGCGGACCTACGAGAAGCCGGTCCCGATCTCCGCGCAGGTGCTGCTGGACCGGGAGCGGTGCGTGCTGTGCGCGCGCTGCACCCGCTTCTCCAACGAGATCGCGGGCGACCCGATGATCGAGCTGCTGGAGCGCGGGGCGCTGGAGCAGGTCGGCATCGGCGAGGGCGATCCCTTCGAGTCGTACTTCTCCGGCAACACCATCCAGATCTGCCCGGTGGGCGCGCTGACGTCGGCGGCGTACCGGTTCCGCGCGCGGCCGTTCGACCTGGTCTCCTCGCCGTCCGTGTGCGAGCACTGCGCGGGCGGCTGCGCGACGCGTACGGACCACCGGCGCGGCAAGGTGATGCGCCGGCTCGCCTCGCCCGACCCCGAGGTCAACGAGGAGTGGATCTGCGACAAGGGCCGCTTCGCGTTCCGCTACGCGCAGCGGCCGGACCGCCTGGGCACGCCGCTCGTGCGGGATGCGAACGGTGAGATGCAGACGGCCAGTTGGCCCGAGGCGCTGGAGGCGGCGGCCCGCGGGCTGGCGGCGGCCCGCGGCCGGGCGGGCGTGCTGACGGGCGGGCGGCTGACGTTCGAGGACGCCTACGCCTACGCGAAGTTCGCGCGGGTCGCGCTCGACACCAACGACATCGACTTCCGGGCGCGGGTGCACAGCGGCGAGGAGGCCGACTTCCTCGCGTCCCGGGTCGCCGGGCGCGGCAGGGACCTGGACGGCAGTGGCGTGACGTACACGGCGCTGGAACTGGCGCCCGCGGTGCTGCTCGTCGGGCTGGAGGCGGAGGAGGAGGCGCCCGGCGTATTCCTGCGGCTGCGCAAGGCGTGGCGCAAGCGCGGGCTGCGGGTGTTCGCGCTCGCCACGCACGCCACGCGCGGCCTGGAGAAGGCGGGCGGCACGCTGCTGCCCGCGGCGCCCGGCACCGAGACCGAGTGGCTGCAGGCGCTCGCCGACACGGCGGGGCTGTCGGCCGGGCTGGACACGGCGGGCCGCGCGGCAGCCGAGGCGCTGCGCGCCGAGGGCGCGGTGATCGCCGTGGGCGAGCGGCTGGCGGCCGTGCCGGGCGCGCTGACCGCGGCCGTCGCCGCCGCCGGGGCGACCGGTGCGGCGCTGGTGTGGATCCCGCGCCGGGCGGGCGAGCGGGGTGCGCTCGAAGCGGGCGCCCTGCCGGGGCTGCTGCCGGGCGGGCGTCCGGCGACGGACCCGCGGGCGCGCGAGGAGACGGCGGCCGCCTGGGGCATCGGCGAACTGCCGCGCAGCCCCGGGCGGGACACCGGCCAGATCGTCGAGGCCGCCGCCACGGGCGAGCTGGGCGCGCTGGTGGTGGCCGGGCTGGAGCCCGCGGACCTGCCGGACCCGGCGCGGGCCCGGGAGGCCCTGGACGCGGTCGGGTTCCTGGTGAGCCTGGAGCAGCGGCCGGGCGAGGTGACCGGGCTGGCGGACGTGGTGCTGCCGGTCGCGGCCGTGGCCGAGAAGGCAGGAACGTATCTCAACTGGGAAGGCAGGGCCCGCCCGTTCGAGGCGGCGGTCCGGCCGGACCAGGCGACGACCCGGCAGCCCATGCCCGACGCCCGGGTGCTGCACATGCTGGCCGCCGCCATGGACGTGGACCTGGCACTGCCCGATGTCCCGTCCGCGCGCGCCGAGTTGGAGCGGCTGGGCCGCTGGCAGGGCGAGTGGGCGGCCGGCCCCTCCGAGCCCGCGCGCCCGGTGCAGCGGCCGCAGGCCGGGGAGGCGGTGCTCGCCGGGCACCGGCTGCTGCTCGACCGGGGCCGGCTCCAGGAGGGCGACGACGCGCTCGCCGCCACGCGGCACGCGGCCCTCGCCCGGGTGTCGGCGGCGACGGCGGAGGAGGCGGGGGTCAAGGACGGCGACGTCCTGCAGGTGACCGGCCCGGCCGGCTCCGTACGGCTGCCCCTGAAGGTCACCGCGATGCCGGACCGGGTGGTGTGGCTGCCGCTGAACTCCACGGGCGGGGGCGTCGCCTCCGACACCGGCGCCCAGCCCGGCGCGGTGGTCCGCATCGGCCCCGCGACGACTCCGGAGGTGCAGTCGTGAACGTCCCGCACACGGTCCTCGCCGCGGAGGACCTGTCCATGTTCGGCTCCGACCCGTGGTGGCTGGTGCTGATCAAGGCTGTGTTCTGCTTTGCGTTCCTCATGGTCACCGTGCTGTTCTCGATCGTCTGGGAGCGCAAGGTCGTGGCCTGGATGCAGCTGCGCATCGGCCCCAACCGGCACGGCCCGTGGGGCATGCTGCAGTCGCTGGCCGACGGCATCAAGTTGATGCTCAAGGAGGACGTCGTCGTTCGGCGCGCGGACAAGGTCGTCTACGTGCTGGCCCCGGTCGTCGCCGCGATCCCCGCGTTCATGGCCATCGCCGTGATCCCCTTCGGGCCCGCGCACGACGAGATCTCGATCCTCGGCCACCGCACCACCATGCAGCTCACCGACCTGCCGATCGCGGTGCTCTACATCCTCGCCGTCGCCTCGGTGGGCATCTACGGGATCGTGCTGGCCGGCTGGTCCTCCGGTTCGACCTACCCGCTGCTCGGCGGGCTGCGCTCCTGCGCGCAGATGATCTCCTACGAGATCGCGATGGGCGCGGCGTTCGCCTCGGTCTTCCTCTACTCCGGGTCGATGTCGACGTCGACGATCGTCGAGGCGCAGCACGACCGCTGGTACGTCCTGCTGCTGCCGGTCTCCTTCCTCGTCTACATCGCGACGATGGTCGGCGAGACCAACCGGGCCCCGTTCGACATGCCGGAGTCCGAGGGCGACCTGGTCGGCGGCTTCAACACCGAGTACTCGTCGATCAAGTTCGCGATGTTCATGCTCGCCGAGTACGTCAACATGGTCACGGTCTCGGCCGTGGCGACGACTCTCTTCCTGGGCGGCTGGCAGGCCCCGTACCCGCTCTCCGCGGTGTGGCCGGGGGCGAACCACGGCTGGTGGCCGATGCTGTGGTTCGTCATCAAGGTCCAGGTGCTGCTGTTCTTCTTCATCTGGCTGCGCGGCACGCTGCCCCGGGTGCGCTACGACCAGCTGATGAAGCTGGGCTGGAAGGTGCTCATCCCGGTCTCGGTGGTCTGGCTGATGCTGGTCGCGACCGTGCGGGCGCTGCGGAACGAGAACTACGACTTCCAGGACATCGTGCTCTACGTCGGCGGCGCGGTGCTCGCGGTGCTGCTGCTGTCCTTCCTCGTCGACGTCTTCCGGGAGCGGGACGGCGGCGGGAAGCACGCCGGCGGGGTGCCCGCCGGGACGGCGGGGCCGGAGCCCGGGCCGTTCGACCCGATGGCGGGCGGCTTCCCCGTGCCGCCGCTGCCCGGCCAGGAGGTGCCGCCGGTGCCGCGCCGACGGCCGCGCCAGGAGCGGGAGTTCGTTGTCAGTGGCGGGGTGGACACTCTGAGTGACGGAAAGGAGGCGGGTGACGGTGTCTGACGTACCTTCCCGGGGGGAAGCCCCCCGGACCCCCATCCAGAACCCCGTGGCCGGCTTCGGCGTGACCTTCAAGGCCATGTTCAAGAGGCGGCTCACCGAGCAGTATCCGGAGTACAAGAAGCCGACCGCGCCGCGCTTCCACGGCCGCCACCAGCTCAACCGGCATCCCGACGGCCTGGAGAAGTGCATCGGCTGCGAGCTGTGTGCCTGGGCCTGCCCGGCGGACGCCATCTACGTGGAGGGCGCGGACAACACCGACGGGGAGCGCTACTCCCCGGGCGAGCGGTACGGCCGCGTCTACCAGATCAACTACCTGCGCTGCATCCTGTGCGGCCTGTGCGTCGAGGCCTGCCCCACGCGCGCGCTGACGATGACCAATCAGTACGAACTGGCCGACGAGAGCCGCGAGTCGCTGATCTACACCAAGGAGCAGCTGCTGGCCGGCCTTGAAGAGGGCATGGTCGACACCCCGCATGCGATCTTCCCCGGCATGACCGAACAGGACTACTACCGGGGGCTGGTGACGGAGGCCGCGCCGGGGACGGTCCGGCAGGTCGCGGTGTCCAAGGGTGAGCAGCCCGAAGACAAGGGGGCGGACGCATGAGCGCCCTCGCGGACGCCGTCTCGTCCACGTCCACCGGTGAGGCCGTGCAGTTCTGGATCCTGGCGGTGATCGCCGTGGCCGGGGCGCTCGGCACGGTGTTGATAAGGAAGGCCGTGCACAGTGCACTGTGCCTCGCCGGGACGATGATCGTCCTCGCGGTCTTCTACCTCGCCAACGGCGCCTACTTCCTCGGCATCGTCCAGATCGTCGTCTACACCGGCGCGATCATGATGCTGTTCCTGTTCGTCGTCATGCTGGTCGGCGTCACCGCGGCGGACTCCCTGAAGGAGACCATCAAGGGCCAGCGCGTGCTCGCCGGACTGTGCGTCCTGGGCTTCGGCATCCTGCTCTCCGCGGGCATCGCCAACGCCTCGCTGCACCGGTTCAACGGGCTCGGCCAGGCCAACTCCAGTGGAAACGTCCAGGGGTTGGCGGCGCTGATCTTCACCAAGTACGTCTTCGCCTTCGAGCTCACCGGCGCGCTGCTCATCACCGCGGCCGTCGGCGCGATGGTGCTCACCCACCGCGAGCGCACCGAGCGTGCCGCCACCCAGCGCGAGCGGTCCGAGGCGCGCGTCCGCGCGGGCACGCAGGTCCCCCCGCTCCCCGCGCCCGGCGTCTACGCCCGGCACAACGCGGTCGACGTCCCCGGCCTGCTGCCCGACGGCACGCCGTCCGAGCTCACCGTGAGCCCGACGCTGCGCGCCCGCGGCCAGGTCCGCGACGTGTCCGGCGAGGCCCTCGCCGAGCTCGCCGCGCTGGAGCAGCGCGCGCAGGAGCGCCTGGAGAGCGGCCGCAGCGAGGAGAGCGCGCACGGACAGGGGGCCGCCAAGTGAACCCGGTCAACTACCTCTATCTCGCGGCCCTGTTGTTCACCATCGGGGCGGCCGGAGTGCTCATCCGGCGGAACGCGATCGTCGTCTTCATGTGCATCGAGCTGATGCTGAACGCGTGCAACCTGGCGTTCGTCACCTTCTCCCGGATGCACGGCACGCTCGACGGCCAGATCATCGCCTTCTTCACGATGGTCGTGGCGGCCGCCGAGGTCGTCGTCGGCCTCGCGATCATCGTGAGCATCTTCCGCTCCCGCCACTCGGCCTCGGTCGACGACGCCAGCCTGCTGAAGCTGTAAGGGGACGCAGACGTGGAGAACCTCATCGGATTGCTCGTCCTGGCGCCCTTGCTGGGTGCGGGCGTGCTGCTGTGCGGCGGGCGCAGGCTCGATCGCAGCGGGCCGTGGGTGGGCACCGGGCTCGCGGCCGTGTCCTTCGTGCTCGGCCTGTGGCTCTTCGCCGACATGCTGGGCCGCAAGGGCGACAACCGGGCGCTGGACGTCACGGTGTTCAGCTGGGTGCCGGTCGGCGGCTTCCGGGCGGACGTCGGCTTCCACCTCGACCAGCTGTCGATGACCTTCGTCCTGCTGATCACGGGTGTGGGCTCGCTGATCCACCTCTACTCGGTCGGCTACATGGCGCACGACGAGCGGCCGCGGCGCTTCTTCGGCTACCTCAACCTCTTCCTCGCCGCGATGCTGCTGCTCGTCCTCGCCGACAACTACCTTCTGCTGTACGCCGGCTGGGAGGGCGTCGGCCTCGCCTCGTACCTGCTGATCGGCTTCTGGCAGCACAAGCCCAGCGCGGCGACGGCCGCGAAGAAGGCCTTCCTCGTCAACCGCGTCGGCGACATGGGCCTGTCCGTTGCGATCATGGTCATGTTCACCACCTTCGGCACCTTCGCCTTCGCCCCGGTCTTCGCCCACGCGGACCAGGCCGGCGAGGGGAAGCTCACGGCCATCGGGCTGCTGCTCCTGCTCGGCGCGTGCGGCAAGTCGGCCCAGGTGCCGCTGCAGTCCTGGCTCGGGGACGCGATGGAGGGTCCGACGCCCGTTTCGGCCCTGATCCACGCGGCCACGATGGTGACGGCCGGGGTGTACCTCATCACCCGGTCCTCCGCGATCTTCAACGGGGCGCCGGACGCACAGACGGCCGTGGTGACGGTCGGTGCGGTCACGCTCCTCTTCGGTGCGATCGTCGGTTGCGCGAAGGACGACATCAAGAAGGCCCTGGCGGGCTCGACGATGTCCCAGATCGGCTACATGATCCTCGCCGCTGGCCTCGGCCCGGTCGGCTATGTCTTCGCGATCATGCACCTGGTCACCCACGGCTTCTTCAAGGCCGGGCTCTTCCTCGGGGCCGGTTCGGTGATGCACGGCATGAACGACGAGGTGGACATGCGCCGTTACGGCGGCCTGCGGACGTACATGCCGGTCACCTTCTGGACCTTCGGTCTCGGCTATCTCGCCATCATCGGCTTCCCGGGCCTGTCCGGCTTCTTCTCCAAGGACAAGATCATCGAGGCCGCCTTCGCCAAGGGCGGCACCGAGGGCTGGATCCTGGGCGCCGCCGCCCTGTTGGGCGCGGCCATCACCGCGTACTACATGACGCGCGTGATGCTCCTGACCTTCTTCGGTGAGAAGCGCTGGCAGCCCGATGCCGACGGCAACCTGCCGCAGCCGCATGAGTCGCCGAAGACCATGACCGTCCCGATGATCCTCCTCGCCGTCGGATCGGTCTTCGCCGGTGGCCTGTTCAGCATCAACAGCACCTTCCTGAAGTGGCTGGAGCCCGTCACCGGGCACGCCGAGGGCCACTCGCCGGTCGGTGCCGGGCAGGTCACCGCGGCCACCATGGTCGTCCTCGTGGTCGGCGCCGCCGTCGCCTGGCAGCAGTACGGGCGCGCGCCCGTGCCCGTCACGCCGCCGCGCGGCACGCTGCTCACCCGGGTGGCCCGGCGCGACCTGCTGCAGGACGACTTCAACCACGTCGTGCTGGTGCGCGGCGGCGAACACCTCACGCGCAGCCTGGTCTACGTCGACCACAAGCTCGTCGACGGCGTGGTCAACGGCACCGCCGCCTCCGTCGGCGGGCTGTCGGGCCGGATGCGCCGGCTGCAGAACGGCTTCGCGCGGTCGTACGCGGTCTCGATGTTCGGCGGCGCGGCGGTGCTGATCGCCGCGACCCTGCTGATGAGGGCGGTATAAGCCATGACTTCTCTGCTGACGGTCACGGCGGCGGTGCCCGCGCTCGGCGCGGTCGCCACGGCCGCGGTCCCCGCCGCGCGCCGCACCGCCGCCAAGTGGCTCGCGCTGGCCTTCTCGCTCGCCACGCTCGGCCTCGCGGGCGTGCAGCTGGCGCAGTTCGACCCTGGGGGTACCTCCCAGGCCGGAGGCTCTGGGGGAGCAGCCGGGCCGTTCCAGCTCACCGAATCCCACGCCTGGATCAAGGACTTCGGGGTGCGGTACGAGCTGGGAGTCGACGGCATCGCCGTGGTGCTCATCGCGCTCACCGCACTGCTGGTGCCCTTCGTCGTCCTGGCCGGCTGGCACGACGCCGACCCGCTGGAGACGCACTCGAAGCGCTGGCGGCCCACACAGGGCTTCTTCGCGCTCATCCTGATGGTCGAGGCGATGGTGGTGATCGCCTTCGAGGCCACCGACGTCTTTCTCTTCTACATCTTCTTCGAAGCCATGCTCATCCCGATGTACTTCCTCATCGGCGGCTTCGGGGACCGGGCGGGGGAGCGGTCCGAGGAGGAGGCGGCGGCCCAACGCTCGTACGCCGCCGTCAAGTTCCTGCTCTACAACCTGGCCGGCGGTCTGATCATGCTGGCCGCGGTCGTCGGGCTGTACGCGGTCACCGCCCACCAGCTGGGCACCGGCACCTTCTCCCTCCAGGAGATCCTCCAGGCGCGCGCCGCGGGCAGGCTGCACTTCGCGACCGTCACCGAACGCGCCCTGTTCCTCGGCTTCTTCTTCGCCTTCGCGGTGAAGGCGCCGCTGTGGCCGGTGCACACCTGGCTGCCCAACGCCATGACGGAGTCCACGGCCCCGGTCGCCGTGCTCATCACCGCGGTGGTCGACAAGGTCGGCACGTTCGCGATGCTGCGCTTCTGCCTCCAGCTCTTCCCCGAGGCCTCGAAGTGGGCGACGCCCGCGATCCTGGTGCTGTCGCTGATCAGCATCCTCTACGGCGCGCTGCTGGCCGTCGGCCAGCGGGACATCAAGCGGCTGATCGCCTACGCGTCGATCTCGCACTTCGGCTTCATCATCCTGGGCATCTTCGCGATGACCACCCAGGGCCAGGGCGGCGCCACGCTCTACATGGTCAACCACGGGATCTCCACGGCGGCGCTGATGCTCATCGCCGGATTCCTGATCTCGCGCCGCGGCTCGCGGCTCATCGCGGACTACGGCGGTGTGCAGAAGGTGGCGCCGGTCCTCGCCGGCACCTTCCTGGTCGCCGGTCTGGCCACGCTGTCCCTGCCGGGCCTGGCGCCCTTCGTCTCCGAATTCCTGGTGCTCGTCGGCACGTTCAGCCGCTACCCGGCGGTCGGCGTGGTGGCGACCGTCGGCATCGTGCTGGCCGCGCTCTACGTGCTCGTGCTCTACCAGCGCACCATGACCGGCCCGGTGCGCGAGCCGGTGCGCGGCATGCCGGACCTCAGGGTGCGTGAACTGGCCGTCGTGGCACCGCTGATCGCGCTGCTGCTGTTCCTCGGCGTCTACCCCAAGCCGCTGACCCGGATGATCGAGCCGGCCGTCGCACACACGATGTCGCAGCTGGACCGGACCGATCCCAAGCCCCCCGTGCACGCGAACGATGTGGAGGCCGCGAAGTGAGTCACCCGGCATCCGTGCCAGCCGTCCACGCCGCCCACACTGTCCACAGCCTGTGGACAAGTGTGGCGGCCGAGGCGCCGCGGAAGATCCCCGGCCCGCACATCGAGTACGCCCAGCTGTCCCCGACGCTGATCGTCCTCGGCGTCGCGGTCCTGGGCATCCTCGTCGAGGCGTTCCTGCCGCGCCGCGCCCGCTACGTCTCCCAAGTCGCCCTGGCCGTCGTCGGGTTGGCCGCGGCCTTCGCCGCCGTCGTCGCGCTGGCGACCGCCGGTTACGGCACCGACAAGGCGCACATCGCGGCCATGGGGGCGCTGGCCGTCGACGGCCCGGCGCTGTTCCTGCAGGGCGTGATCATTCTCGTCTCCCTGGTCGCGGTGTTCATCTTCGCCGAGCGCCGGCTCGACCCGGCCGCGCACGGCCGCCCGGTGGACTCCTTCGCCGCCCAGGGCGCCGCGGTGCCCGGCGGCGACGCCGAGCGCAGGGCGGTGAAGGCGGGCCTGACGACCACCGAGGTCTTCCCGGTGCTGCTCTTCGCGGTCGCGGGCATGCTCGTCTTCCCCGCCGCCAACGACCTGTTGACGCTCTTCATCGCCCTGGAGGTCTTCTCCCTCCCGCTGTACGTGCTGTGCGGGCTGGCCCGCCGCCAGCGGCTGCTCTCGCAGGAGTCGGCCGTCAAGTACTTCCTGCTCGGCGCCTTCTCCTCGGCCTTCCTGCTCTTCGGGATCGCGCTGCTCTACGGCTACGCCGGCACGGTCACCTACGCGGGCATCGCCGAGGTCGTCGGCGGCACGACGCCGACGGTCGACCCGGCCCTCGCCGCGACCATGGGCAACGACGCGCTGCTGCTGACCGGCGGCGCGATGGTGCTGATGGGCCTGCTGTTCAAGGTCGGCGCGGTGCCGTTCCACATGTGGACCCCGGACGTCTACCAGGGCGCCCCCACGCCGGTGACGGGCTTCATGGCGGCGGCGACGAAGGTCGCCGCCTTCGGCGCCCTGCTGCGGCTGCTGTACGTGGTGCTGCCGGGCCTGCGCTGGGACTGGCGGCCGGTGATGTGGGGCGTCGCGATCGTCACGATGCTGATCGGCGCCATCGTCGCCGTCACGCAGACGGACGTGAAGCGGCTGCTGGCCTACTCGTCCATCGCGCACGCGGGCTTCATCCTGGCCGGTGTCATCGCGGTGACACCCGACGGCGTCTCCTCGGTGCTGTTCTACCTCGCCGCGTACTCCTTCGTGACGCTGGGCGCGTTCGCGGTGGTGACGCTGGTGCGGGACGCGGGCGGCGAGGCCACGCACCTGTCCAAGTGGGCGGGTCTCGGGCGGCGTTCGCCGCTGGTCGCGGCGGTGTTCGCGGTGTTCCTGCTGGCGTTCGCGGGCATTCCGCTGACGAGCGGGTTCGCGGGGAAGTTCGCGGTCTTCAAGGCCGCGGCGCAGGGCGGGGCGGCGCCGCTGGTCATCGTGGGTGTGGTGGCGTCCGCGATCGCCGCGTTCTTCTACATCCGGGTGATCGTGCTGATGTTCTTCAGCGAGCCGAAGGCGGAGGGCCCGACGGTCGCGGTGCCGAGCCCGCTGACGTCGGCGGCGATCGCGATCGGAGTGGCGGTCACCCTGGTCCTGGGCGTGGCGCCGCAGTACTTCTTGAACCTGGCGGGGCAGGCGGGCACGTTCGTCAGGTAGAGAAAGGGTCCGCATACCGTTTCCCCGCGCCCCGAAGGGGCGCGGGGAACTGCGCGATCAGCCCAGGCCGGTCCGCAGCCGAAGAACTGCCCGCTCAGTGCCCGATCTTGCTCAGGTCGGGCAACTGCGGCATCTGCCCCCCACTGGCACCGCCGGAGGCACCCGGCATGCCGGCCTTCGTGAACGTCTCCTTGGTGCCGGAGGCCCACGCAATGGTCAGCGAGGACCCGTCCACCTTCTCGACGGTGCCATGCGTCCGCTTGCTGTCACCATCGGCACAGGTCAGGTCCAGCGCAGCCGGCTTGGCCTGGTTGATGCCGCCGCTGCACTTGTGGGTGCCGTTGACGACGGCGGCCTTGGTGCCGCTGATGTAGAGGCCGACGGCGCCGTCGGGCGACTTGAGGTCGGCCCAGCCGCCGTTGAGGGCGGCGGCGTCGGCCTTGTTGTTGGAACCGGGGTCCGGGGCGGGGGCGTTGTTGCCCGGCGACGCGGGCTGGGCGCTGGCGGTGGCCTTGTCGCCGTCCGCCTTCTTGTCGCCGCCGCCGTCACTGCTACTGCTGCAACCCGTCATCAGCACAGCGGCGATGCACGCCGCCCCCGTGATCTGTACTGCCTTGCGCACTGCGTGCCCTTCTGTTGTCCTCGGTGGAACTGGACACGACAAGTTAGCAGCGCGACTCCGGTACGCGCCCCGCGCCCGCCACTACGCCGTGCGCGCCGGGAGGATGCGCCCCCTGACCTCGCCCAGCCCGATGCGAGCGCCGTCGGCGCCCGGCGCCCACGCCGTCAGCACGACCTCGTCGCCGTCCGCGAGGTACGGCCCCTTGCCCTGCGTGAGTTCGAGCAGGCAGCCCAGCTGGTCCGGCTCGGGGCCGCTCACCGTGCCGGACGCGTAGAGGTCGCCGGTGCGCAACGAGGCGCCGTTGACGGTCATATGGGCCAGCTGCTGGGCCGCGGTCCAGTACATGGACGCGAACGGCGGTTGCGAGACGGTCTCCCCGTTGATGCGCACCTCGATCCGCAGGTCGATGCCGCCCGGCTCGGCCGTGCTGTCGTCCAGGTACGGCAGCAGCGGGTACGTACGCTCCGGCGGCGCCGTGCGTGCCGCGTCGAAGGCCTCCAGCGGGGTGATCCACGCCGAGACGGAGGTCGCGAAGGACTTGCCGAGGAACGGGCCGAGCGGCACGTACTCCCACGCCTGGACGTCGCGCGCCGACCAGTCGTTGACGAGGCAGACGCCGAAGACGTGCTCGCGGAACTCCCCGATCGTCACAGGGGTTCCGGTCGGCGCCGGGGTGCCCACGACGAAGCCGACCTCGGCCTCGATGTCGAGGCGCAACGACGGCCCGAAGGAGGGCAGTTCGGCGTCGGGGGCCTTGCGCTGGCCCTGGGGGCGCACGACGTCGGTGCCGGACACCACGACCGTGCCCGCGCGCCCGTGGTAACCGATGGGCAGGTGCTTCCAGTTGGGCGTGAGCGGGTCCATGCCGGGACGGAAGATGCGGCCCACGTTGGTGGCGTGGTGCTCGCTGGCGTAGAAGTCGACGTAGTCGGCGACCTCGAACGGCAGGTGGAGCGTCACGCCGTCCAGGGGGAGGAAGTACGGCTCCTGCAGCCAGCCGCGGATCTCCTGCCGTACGGCCTCCCACACCGGACGCCCGGCGGCCATCAGCGCGTTGAGCGTGGGCTGCGCCAGCAGGTCCGCGTGCACGGAGCCGTGGGCGGCCGCCGCGGCCGCCGCGTCGAGGACGTGGTCGCCGTAACGGACGCCGACGCGGGGGCGGTCCGGCGCGTCGGGCGTGCTGAAGATGCCGTACGGAAGGGTGGCCGCGCCGAAGGGGTCGCCTTCGGACAGCTCGCTGGGGCTCTGCACGTGCATGGTGATGCTGCCTCGCCTTCTCCTGGACGTCCGGACGCTCCGGTTCGGCCCCCGGGGGGCCGGTCCACACATTACGGGGTGAACATTCCCTGGCAAGAGGTGTTCGAGGGGCGCCCGATCGCTGACTAAAGGGGGAGCAATGTCCGGTAACTCCTTGCTGGAAGCGGCGATTCCGAAGTAGCGTCCTAAGTCGGGTCACACTCATTGGGGGGCCGCTGAGGCTGGGTGGCCGAGGGGGGTGCTGGTGGCGATCAGGCGCGCGCCCGTAGCGGCGGACCGGTCCGTACCAGGGTTGATGGTGAAGATCGGCGACTATCCCCTGCACCACGGCGGGGTGGGCGCGATCCGCAGCCTCGGCCGGCTGGGGGTCCCGATGTACGCGATCACCGAGGACCGCTGGACCCCCGCTGCGCTCTCCCGCTATCTCACCGCCGGCTTCGTCTGGCCCACCACGGGCACCGAGCCCGCGGAGGAGCTGGTCACGGGCCTGCTCGGGATCGGACGGCGGATCGGCCGGCCCGCGGTGCTGGTGCCCACGGACGAGGAGGCGGCCGTTCTGATCGCCGAACACGCCGACCGGCTCGCGGGCACGTTCCTCTTTCCCCCGGTCGAGCAGGGGCTGCCCCGCAGACTCGCGAGCAAGCAGGGCCTGCACGAGCTGTGCACGGAGCACGGGGTGCCCACCCCGGCAACGCTGTTCCCGGCCTCGTTCGAGGAGATCGAGAAGTACGCGTCCGTCGCCCGCTTCCCCGTGGTCGCCAAGAACCGCGAGGCCTTCGAGCGGCGCCGGCGGCCCGCCGTGCACGGCACGACCCGCATCGGCGGCCCCCGCGAACTGCTGGACCTGGCCCGGGAGTGGGGGCCGGAGCCCGGCGTGATCCTGCAGGAGTACCTGCCGCGGGAGGAGGCGGAGGACTGGATCGTCCACGCCTACTTCGACGCCGAGTCCGCGCCGCTGGCGCTGTTCACCGGGGTGAAGGTGCGCTCCTGGCCGCCGCACGCGGGCATGACGGCCAACGCCTACATCGTCGACAACCCCGAACTGGCCGCCATGGCCGAGCAGTTCATCAAGCGCATCGGCTTCTGCGGGATCATCGACCTGGACTGGCGCTTCGACCGCCGCGACGGGCAGTACAAGCTGCTGGACTTCAACCCGCGGATGGGCGCCCAGTTCCGTATGTTCGAGAACGAGGCGGGCATCGACGTCGTCCGCGCCCAGCACCTCGACCTCACCGGCCGCAAGGTGCCCGAGGGCGAGCAGCTCACGGGCCGTCGCTTCGTCGTCGAGAACATCGACCTGCCCGCCCTGGCCGCGTACCGCCGCAGCGGCTACACCACCCCGCACGCCCCCGCCCGTGCCAGCGGCACCGAGCTGGCGTGGGCCGCTCGCGACGACATCAAGCCCTTCTTCACCATGCTCGCCCGGTTCGTACGGCCGGGCGTCCGGCATCTGCGGCAGCTGTGGCGCTCCCGGCGCCGCGCCGCCGCCGCGGCGGCCGGGGAACAGCCCGCCGACCAGTCGGCCGAGCAGTCCGCCCGATAATCCCTGGCCTTCGATCAGGCCCTGGAGCGAGGAACGCCCTGGAGGGGAAGCACGTGACACTTCCGGTAGCAGTCATCGGGGCCGGCCCGTACGGCCTCTCGACCGCGGCCCACCTCAAAGCGCGCAACATCCCCACGCGGGTCTTCGGCGCCCCGATGGTGAGCTGGCGCGAGCACATGCCCGCCGGGATGCTGCTGAAATCCACCCCGATCGCCTCGAGCATCGACGCCCCGCAGCCGGGGCACACGCTGTCCGACTTCTGCCTGGACACGGGCGAGGGCCGCTACGAGTCGGACTGGGACGTCATCCCCGTCGAGACCTTCGCCCGGTACGGGCTGTGGTTCCAGGAACGGCTGGTGCCCGCGCTGGAGCAGGTGCGTGTGGTGTCCGTGGAGCGGCGCGACCACGGCGCCGGCTTCGAGCTGAAACTGGACTCGGGCGAGCAGTTCGCCGCCCGCGCGGTGGTCGTCGCCACCGGGCTGAGCGGCCTGACCCACCTGCCGCCCGAACTGGCCGCGGCCGCACCGGACGGGCCCGCGCCGGGCGCCGCCTTCTCGCACAGCTCCCAGCACCGCGACCTGTCGGACTTCGCGGGGCGCGAGGTCGTGGTCGTCGGCGCCGGCCAGTCCGCGCTGGAGACCGCGGTGCTGCTGGCCGACGCGGGGGCCGCAGCCGTGCGCGTGGTCGCCCGCAGGCGGGGCGCGGTGCGCTTCGGGGCGGCGCCGGACGGGCAGTCGCCGCTGAAGCCCGACACGCCCTTCGGGCGCGCCTGGTCGCTGTACGCCTTCTCGTACCACGCGGACCGCTTCCGCCATCTGCCGTCGCCGACCCGGAGGTTCCTGGTGCAGCGGGTGCTCGGGCCGCTGGGGGCCTGGTGGCTGCGCGACCGGTTCGTCGGCCGCGTCCGGGTCAGCGAGGGACGGCGGATCACCGGTGCCCGGACCGAGGACGGCCGTGCGGTGCTCACGCTCACGGGTGACGGGGGCGTCGGGAGCGAGATGCGCGCCGACCACGTCATCGCCGCCACCGGCTACCGCGTGGATATCGGCGCGCTCGACTTCCTCGGGGCCGGACTGCGCGCCCGGCTGGCGGTGGCAGCGGGCGGACCGCGGCTGGGGGCCGGTTACCGGTCCTCGGTACCGGGGCTCTTCTTCACCGGGCTGCCCGCGGCGGCCAGCTACGGGCCGGTGATGCGGTTCGTGTGCGGGACGGAGTACGCATCGCCGCGGCTCGCGCGGGCGGTGACCGCGCTGTAGCAGACCCGGATCCAGGGACGCCGGACGGGCAGTTTCAGGCCCGTCCGGCGTTTGCGTGGCCGGGCGCCGGGGCCGTTCCCCGGCCGTGAACGAAAGGATCGCGCCACGGGACGGCCGGGCCGGAAAGGACGGGCGCCGAGGGTGATCGACAGCCGACCGGATACGCTGACTTTCGGTGGAGACAGCGACACATCGACAAACCCCGTGTTCGCAGGCAGACAGGAGTACCCCTCGTGACCGTCGTCGGGCCTTTCGGGCTGAGCGTGCGGGACCAGGCTCTTGAAGCCGATGTCCAGGCCGGGTTGGCCGCCGTCGAGGAGGGCCTCCTGGAGGCCACCAAGAGCGACGTGCCCTTCATCACCGAGGCCGCCCAGCACCTGGTCCGGGCCGGCGGCAAGCGGTTCCGGCCGCTGCTGGTGGCACTCGCCGCGCAGTTCGGCGACCCGTACGCCCCCGGCGTGGTGCCCTCGGCCGTCGTCGTCGAGCTCACCCACCTGGCCACGCTCTACCACGACGACGTCATGGACGAGGCCGCGGTGCGCCGCGGCGTGCCCAGCGCCAATTCCCGCTGGGACAACTCCGTGGCCGTCCTCACCGGCGACTTCCTCTTCTCCCGCGCCTCACGGATACTCGCCGATCTGGGCCCGGAGGCCGTCCGCATCCAGGCCGAGGCCTTCGAGCGCCTGGTGACGGGCCAGATCCTGGAGACCGCGGGCCCGCGCGACGGGCGCGACCCGGTCGAGCACTACTTGGACGTCATCGCCGGCAAGACCGGTTCGCTGATCGCCGTCTCCGGCCGCTACGGCGCCATGATGTCCGGCGCGGACGAGGGCGTCGTCGAGATCCTCACCCACTACGGGGAGCGGCTCGGCACCGCCTTCCAGCTCGCCGACGACGTCCTGGACATCGCCAGCGACTCCCACGAGTCCGGCAAGACGCCCGGCACGGACCTGCGCGAGGGCATCCCCACCCTGCCCGTGCTGCACCTGCGGGCCCACGCCGCGGCCACCGGCGCGCCCGAGGACCTGGAGCTGTGCGCGCTGCTCGACGGCGACCTGACCGACGACGCGGTCCACGCCGAGGTGCTGCGCAGGCTGCGCGCCCACCCGGCGCTGGAGCAGGCGCGGCGCGACACCGTGCGCTACGCGCAGGAGGCCCGCGCGATCCTGTCGCCGCTGCCCGACTGCCCGGCGAAGGCCGCGCTGGAGGAGCTGTGCGACGCGGTGGTGCACCGCGCGGGCTGACCGCGTTCCGCCGCACGGCGGGCTCGTTCTCATGCAGCGTCATACCCGAGGCGTACGCGGAGTTGATCCCGTCGGCTGATGACCGTCCACGGTCGTTTTGGTGGAATGGAAGACGTCCCCACCACCGAGCGGTCGGGCCACTGTTGAGCCTTCGGTGCGGACACGGTGCATGACGTGCACGGTTGCACAAGACCGCCGCAGACGACGGAGGTAGAGCACATGGCACGGATCCAGCCGACACCAGGGGCCGAGGGCGCCGACGGCGCGGGCACGGCACCCGGCGCGGCCACGGGCCGCCGCAAGGCCGTCCGCTACGCGGTGCCGGTCGTGGTGGCGGGAGTCGCCGCGTCGGCCATCGGGATCGGCTCCGCCCTCGCGAGCTCCGGCGCCCCCGACCTTCCGAAGATCAGCGCGCAGGACCTCATAGCCAAGATGGCCGCGTCCGACACGCAGCAGATGTCGGGCACGGTGAAGATCAGCACGGACCTCGGCCTGCCCGCCCTGCCCTCGGGCCTCTCGATGGGCGGTGACGCGAAGGGCAAGGCGAAGGAGGGGGCTTCCCCGCAGGCCAAGCTCACCGAACTCGCCTCCGGCACGCACACGCTGCGGGTGGCCGCCGACGGTCCGGACAAGCAGCGGGTGTCGATCGTCGAGCAGTCCGCCGAGTACAGCGTCGTCCGCAACGGCGACCAGGTCTGGGCGTACGACAGCGCGAGCAACACCGCCTACCACTCGAAGGCGCAGCAGGAGCAGCACGGCGGCAAGGGCCGCGAGCAGGCCCACGGCGGGATGCCCGGCGACGTGAAGGACGTCTCGCCGCAGGAGATGGCCAAGAAGGCCCTCGCCGCGGCGGACGACACCACGGCGGTCACGGTCGACGGCACGGCGAAGGTGGCCGGGCGGGACGCCTACCAGCTGGTGATCAAGCCCAAGCAGTCCGAGACGACGGTGGATTCGATCCGTATCGCGGTGGACGCGAAGAACGGTGTGCCGCTGAAGTTCACGCTCTCGCCCAAGGGCGGCGGCAAGGCCGTGGTCGACGCCTCGTTCACCAAGGTGGACTTCGGCAAGCCGGCGGCGGACACCTTCTCGTTCACCCCGCCCAAGGGCGCCAAGGTGACCGAGGCCGGCAAGGACGGCCGGCAGGAGAAGAACGGCCCCGAGGCCAAGGGCAAGCTCCCCGAGGGCATGAACGGCCTCGACGGCCTGACCGGCGGCGCCGGTCACCAGGGCGGCTCGAAGGTCATCGGCAAGGGCTGGGCGTCCATCGCCGAGTTCAAGGGCGACAAGGCCGCGGTCCCGGGCAAGGGCAAGAGCCAGGGCGCCGACAAGAACGGCGACAAGAACGGCGAAGCCTCCAAGCTCCTGGACAGCTTCGGCTCCAAGGTGACGGGCGACTTCGGCTCGGGCCGCGTCTTCAGCACCCGGGTGGTCAACGCCCTGATGACGGACGACGGCAGGGTCTACGTCGGTGCGGTCTCCAAGGATGCACTGATCAAGGCGGCGGACGCGGCCAAGTAGGCCGGGCGCCGGTCCCGATCGTCACCCCGGCCGCGGCCCGGCCGGGGTGACGTGCGCGTCGGTGAAAGGAGCGGCCATGGAGCCGGAACCGGTGATCGAGACACATGCGCTCACCAAGCGCTACGGCCGCGGCCGGCCGGCCGTCGACGGCCTCGGCCTCGTCGTGCCGCGCGGCAGCGTCTTCGGCTTCCTCGGCCCCAACGGCTCCGGGAAGACGACCACGATCCGCATGCTCATGGGCCTGATCGAGCCGACGTCCGGCGTCGCGCGGGTCCTCGGCGAACCGATGCCGAAGGCGGGGCGGCGGGTGCTGCCCCGGGTGGGGGCCCTGATCGAGGGCCCCGCGCTCTACGGCTTCCTCGACGGCCGCGACAACCTCGTCCGGCTCGACGCCGCCGACCCCGCCGCGGACCCCCGCACCCGGTCCGCCCGGGTCGGCGAGGCGCTGGACCGGGTGGGCCTCGCGGCCGCCGCGGGCAAGAAGGCGCGGGCGTACTCGCTCGGCATGAAGCAGCGACTCGGCCTGGCGGCAGCCCTGTTGCAGCCGCGCGAGCTGCTGGTGCTGGACGAGCCGACCAACGGCCTCGACCCGCAGGGCATGCGCGAGATCCGCACCCTGGTGCGCGGCCTGGTCGCCGAGGGCACCACGGTCTTCCTCTCCTCCCACCTCCTGGACGAGATCGAGCAGGTCTGCACGCACGTCGCGGTGATGTCCCAGGGGCGGCTGCTCACGCAGGGCACGGTGGCCGAACTGGCCGCCTCCGCGCGCGGCCGGCTGTCCGTCACCACGCCCGACACGGCCGAGGCCGTGCGCGTCCTGAAGGAGCACGGAGTGAACGACCTCGTGGTCACCGACGACCGCGTGACGGGCGAACCGCCCGCTGCCGATCCGGCGGACCTCAATGCCGCACTGGTCCGCGCGGGCGTCCGGGTACGGGCCTTCGGCGCCGAACGGGCGTCGCTGGAGGACGCGTTCGTGGCACTCACCGGGGAGGGTTTCGATGTCGCAGGCTGAGGTGTCGCAGGCCGAGGTGCTGTCGGTACGGTCCGGGCGCCCGAACCCCCTGTGGAGCCTCTCGCTCTTCCGCAACGAGATCCTCACCGTGTTCCGGCGCTGGCGCACCCTGGCGCTGCTGGGCGTGCTGGCGGCGGTGCCGGTGCTGGTGGGCATCGCGGTGAAGATGGAGACGGGCCGGGGCGGCGGGAGCGGCGGGACGGGCCCCGCCTTCATCAACCAGGTCACCAACAACGGCCTGTTCCTGGTCTTCACGTCGCTGGCGGTGACCCTCCCCTTCTTCCTCCCGATGGCCGTGGGCGTCGTGGCGGGCGACGCCGTCGCCGGGGAGGCGTCCGCCGGCACCCTGCGCTACCTGCTGGTGGCCCCCGCGGGCCGGACCAGGCTGCTGCTCGCCAAGTACGCCTCCACGCTGGTCTTCTGCCTGGCGGCGACGCTCGTGGTGGCGGTGTCGGCCCTGACGGTCGGGGCGCTGCTCTTCCCGCTGGGCGACGTGACGCTGATCAGCGGCACGACGGTGTCCTTCGGGAACGGCCTGCTGCGGGCCCTGGCGATCGCGGGCGTGGTGGCGGCGTCGCTGACGGGCCTGGCGGCGCTGGGCCTGTTCGTCTCGACGCTCACCGACAGCGGCATCGCGGCGATGGCGACGACGGTGGGCCTGCTGATCACGGTGCAGATCCTGGACCAGTTCCCGCAGCTGCACGCGGTGCAGCCGTACCTCTTCCCGCACTACTGGCAGAGTTTCGCGGACCTGCTGCGGGACCCGGTGTGGGGCGAGCAGCTGCTGCGGAACCTGGGGCTGCAGGCGCTGTACGCCGCGGTGTTCGGCTCGGCGGCGTGGGCGAGGTTCACGACGCGGGACGTGACGGCGTGAGGGGGTTGCCGGGGCCCGGCGACCCCCTCACGGGCCTACGGGCCTACGAACCGCTCAGCTTCCACACGGCGGAGGCGATGGCCGCCGTATTGGTCCCGAGCGCGGTGTCATCAAGGTTCGCCGCGGTGTCGCACGACTGGTGATAGCACGCGTCGAACGCCTGCCCCGCCGTCCCGCCCCACTGGGCGGCCTGCGCATCGGTCTTGATGTAGTCGGCCCCGCTGAACAGCCCGCCCACGGGAATCCCGGCGTCCTGGAAGGGCGCGTGGTCGGACCGGCCGTCCCCTTCGTGATCGACCTCGGTCGCGATGTTCTTCGCCGCGAACCAGTTCTCGAAGAGCCCCTGCAGACGGGAGTCGTACCCGTAGACGAAGTACCCGGGGTTCGGTGAGCCGATCATGTCGAAGTTCAGATACTCGTCGATCTTCGAACGGTCGGCGCCCGACAGCTTGTTGACGTAGTTCGTCGAGCCGACCATCCCGAGCTCCTCCGCTCCCCACCACCCGAACCGCAGGTGCTTGTCCGGCTTGTAGCCGGAGCGGGCGACGGCGAGGGCGACCTCCAGGACGCCGGCCGAGCCGGAGCCGTTGTCGTTGATGCCGGGGCCGCGGTTGACGGAGTCGAGGTGCGAGCCGGCGAACACGACGTGGTTGGTGTCGCCGCCCGGCCAGTCGGCGACGAGGTTGTAGCCGGTGGACCCGTTGGACGTGAACTGCTGGACGGTGGTGGTGTATCCGGCCGCGTCCAGCTTGCTCTTGACGTAGTCGAGCGAGGCCTTGTAGCCGCTGCGCCCGTGGGCGCGGTTGCCGCCGTTGGCGTCGGCTATGGACTGGAGCTGGTTGAGATGGGCCTTGATGCCGGCGACGGGTATCTCGGGCGCGTCGGCGGCCGTTGCGGGTCGCGTCGCGGAGGCCGGTACGGCGGACGAGCCGATGAGGGCAGCGGCGAGCAACGCCGCAGCAAGGTGGTTTCTGGGACGCATGTGGGGGGCTCCCAACTCAGTGCTTGACGTGAGCATGATGCTGAGTGGCCCCCCGGACGTGCGTCAAGAGCGGATTTCGGACACCGAATTCCGGTTATCGGAGGGAGGGTTGGAGGGAGCGCCGGAGGGGGAGCCGGACGCCGTGGCCTTCTCCTCCGCACTGCGCAACGCGACCTGCGCCTTCCGTGCCGTCCGCAGCGCATCCCCGACGAGCAGCGCCAGCGCCAGCCAGACCAGGGCGAAGCCCGCCCAGCGCTCGGCCGGCATCGCCTCGTGGAAGACGGCCAGCCCCAGGGCGAACTGGAAGACCGGCGCGAGGTACTGCACCATCCCGATCACGGTGAGCGGCAGCCGCACGGCGGCCACGCCGAAGCAGATGAGCGGCACCGCGGTGAGGGCGCCCGAGCACATCAGCAGCAGCGCGTGCCCGGTGCCGTGGTCGGTGAAGGTGCTGTGGCCCTGCGCCCCGAGGAAGACGAGGAAACCGAGCGCGGGCAGGAACTGGACCGCCGTCTCGGCGGCGAGCGACTCCAGCCCGCCCAGCCCGACCCGCTTCTTCACCAGGCTGTACGAGCTGAACGTGGCGGCGAGGGCGAGGGAGATCCACGGCGGCTTCCCGTAGGCCACGGTCATCACGACCACCGCGGCCGCCCCCACCCCGACGGCCACCCACTGCATGGTCCGCAGCCGCTCGCGCAGGATGAGAACGCCGAAGGCGATGCTCACGAGGGGGTTGATGAAGTACCCCATGGACGTCTCGACGACGTGCCCGGAGTTCACGCCCCAGATGTAGACGGCCCAGTTCACGGAGATGAAGGCCGCACCGAGCGCGATCATCCCGATCCGTTTGGGCTGCCGCAGCAGCGGCCGTATCCACCCCCAGTGCCGCGTCACGGCCAGCACGGCGACGACGGCCACGAGCGACCACACCATGCGCTGCGCGAGGATCTCGGCCGCGCCGGCGGGCTTGAGCAGCGGCCAGTAGAGCGGGAAGAGACCCCAGATCGTGTACGCGGCGACGCTGCAGATCATCCCCTTACGGGTCTCACTCCGTGCGGACGGCGGGTTCGACGTCAAGGTCCCTCCCTGGGTGGCGGTGGATGGATGCGACCCAGCGAAGTTAGCGCCGGGGGCGGGGGTATGTCATTCGTGTCTCGCGTGACGGTCATGACAGTCCGCCGCCCCCTGGCCGGGCTCCTAGCCCACGTCCCACTTCAGCGGCTCCTTGTACCAGCCGCGGGAGTACGTCACGGTCGTGAGCTTCTGCGACTCCGGCACGAGGTAGGGGGTGCAGAGCGTGTGCTCGTCGCCCTTCTGCCAGGTGGCGTCGAGGTCCTCGCTCTTGCAGTCCGCGGGCTTGCTGCCGAGGTCGCCGAACATGATCAGCAGCTTGGTGCCGGGCAGGCTGCCTCCGGAGAGCGTCCCGACGTTGCTCATGATCATGGGGCCCTGGACCGGCGCGTCACCGCCGACGAGCTTGGCGTTCACGTACACCCAGGCGATGGTCTGGCCCGCGTACTTGTCCTTGTCCTTGTCCTTCAGCTCGTCGAGATCCGACGGCTTGCCCATGACGACCTTCTGCGGCGTGATGGTGAACTTCCCCGTCTTGCCGCTGCGTTCGACGTCCTGCGTCTCGGCACTCGGCTGCCCGAGCTTCAGCGGCTTCTGCGGTTTGTCGTCGTCCGCGGTGCCCGGGTGACCGCTCACGCGACTGCTGCTCCCGCTGCTCCCGCTGCTCGCGGAATCCGAGGAGTCCCCTGCATGGGTCGCGATCTGGAAGACCAGGAACAGCACCCAGGCGACGGGGATCAACGCCGCCAGGACGACGGGCCGCCGGCGCAGCGGCACCCCCGGGTCGAGCTGCGGCCCGGGCTGCCCCGGAACCGGCGGCGGGAGCTTGTTCAGCTTGGCCCTGACCGTGAGATTCCAGATCAGCGTGAAAGGGGTGATGGCGACCAGGGATATGGGACTCCACCACCCCTGCCAGAGCGTCTTTCCGGTCATGTCGCGCCATACGGCCGTACCGCAATTCCGGCAGAAAGGGCCCTTCAGGCTGAGGAACCGCATCATGATGAGAATGCCCTGGTGCCCGCGCACGGTGGTGTCGACGGCGGGTATCGCACCGCAGAGCCGGCAGACGGGATGCGGGCCGGGGGCCTGGGCCTGCCCCCAACCCTGCTGAACGGCTTGCTGTCCCTGGAACGGGCCCGGCTGCGGCTGGGGTTGCGGCTGCGATGGTGGTTGCGGCGGGGTGGCCACTGATATCCCCCGGTTTTCTTGAGCGTGCAGAGTAACCGGGAATTTCTATCAGGAACAATGAGGTGGTATGGCGCTGCCGCCTGCATGCGGCGCCTGGACCGGGGGAGTTGGTATGCAGAACGCGAATGGCGCACCCGCGCTCGTCATGGCCGTGGTGATCGTGGGCCTGGTGGTCCGACAACAGCTGCGGACCCGTCCGGTGCGCCGCATCGGCTCGCTGGTCACCCCGGTGGTCTTCGGCGTCCTGGGTGTCGCGGGACTCGCGTTCGGCATCGCCTCGGTGGTCAAGGACCACCCGCTCACCGCGCTGCCCCTATGCCTTCTCGTCGCAAGCTTCTTCGTCGCGGCGGTCTTCGGCGCGGTCAGGGCGCGGACGGTACGGGTCTGGCGCGACCCCCACGGCACGGCCCTGCGCAAGGGCACGACCGCCACCACGGGCCTCTGGCTGGCGTCGGTGGCCGCGCACGTCGGCCTCGGCCTGTGGATCGACCACGCGGCCGGGGCCGGACTGCTCGGTACCGCCTCGGTGTACGCGTACCTGGCGATCGGCCTGGGGACGCAGAACCTCTTGGTACGGGGACGGGCGGCGGGGCTCCCGGCTCTCGTCGACTCACAGGCCCACCCCGCAACACCGTTCCCGTAGTCGAGCCTTCCGATTCGGTGAGGGGCATCGCCGCGGCGGTGCCCCTCACCGAGCTACTCCGAGTGCGCCTCGCGCTGATGCCGGCCCATGACCGTCGTCAGGCGGGCTGCCCCATCCCGGTCGTCGGCTTCGAGGGCCTTGTGCCGTCGGCGCTTGATGTCGGCGCACGTTGCGCACCGGGGGCGCGGGGGTGCCAGCGGCCCCTGCGTGCTGCGCTCGTTGGCATCGGCCACCTTCGCGCTGAGCGCGTCGGTGCTGGTTGCCGGGCGGATGTCGCAGGGGAGTGCCTCCCACTCCCGTCCGGGGCTCGCCCGGCAGAACGCTGCCTTCCGGCGCGCGGATCCCCTCGACTTCCGGGCGGTAGTGGACGAAGCGGCGCTGCGCCGGGTGATTGGCGGTCCGCGGGCCATGGTCAAACAGCATACAAGTCGCGGACGGCATACCTGCTTTGATGCCTGTCCGCGACAGCAAGAACCTCCACGGGCCCACCCTCATCTTCAAAGTCGGCGCATGGTCGGCGTTCGTCACCGGGGTGAAGGAGGGCGTCCTCGCCCGATGACCGCCTTACGACCCGCTACCGGAAGTCGCGGAAGACCCCGTCGTCATCGACCGACTCTGCGAAGTCGTCGAAGTACATGTTGCTCAGCGTGAGATTGTTCTCGATCCCCCAGAACTCGCGCGCGATCACGCGGATCGTGCGGCCTCGCTCCTCCCACAGGTCGATGCAGAGCAGCGGCATCTCGTCCGAGGAAAGGGCGACACCGTCCACGACCACCAGGAGCGGGTGCTCGTAGTCCTCCGGCACCAGGGCGACAAGTTCTTCGGCCGTGAGGCTTCGGCACGCCGTATCGTCGATGAAGTCGACGTTCGCGACGAAGCCTTGCTCGTTCGGCGACTCGATCGCTCGGCAGACGTTCTCCCAGGCCTCCTGATCGGAGAAGTCGGTGCGGACCACCGGCGTGCATTGGGCGGTCGGCAGCGCGGATATCGAAGGACGTTCGTTCGGCACAGATATGGTCTCTCTGCTCTCGGACCCTGCGGCTCCTCCGAAGGGCGACGTGTTGGCCGCACCGTTCCGCTGCGCGAGCCGTGGCGCTTCGCGCGTCCGGGGGCCCATCACGTGAGCGAGAAGAAGAGGGTGTCCTGGGTGTACCAGCCGATGTTCTTCGTTGCGTAGGCCCACTCCTCGTGCTCGAACTCCAGCTTGTCGATGAGTGCTTGAACGTCATACCGGAAGCCAGAGTCCATGTCGCCCAATACCGCGCGGTAGGCGTCGGCGGCGGTCTTTGCCTTGGCCAGGGGCAGGTGTCCGATGGCCGGGTAGCCGTCGATCGCGTACGGGAGGTACGGGAACTCGGGGGGAGGCCCGCCATAGAGGTAGCCATGGGGCAGCAGGTCGGTCGGCACGCCCAGGCGTCGCATTTCCTCGTCCACCAGCCCGAAGAACGTGCTGGGCTTGGAGTAGGTGCCCAGATGGGAGGGGTCGGACGCGTTGTGGTCGATGATGTGCTGCAGTGCAGCGTGGTACGCGTTGCCTGCGTACTCCGCATCCGAGCCGGTGTGCGCGGCGACGAGATGGTCCAGGGCGTCGGGGACTGACAGGCCCCAGTTGACGCCCTGGCGGTCGAGATCGTCCTGGTGGGCCCGGGCGTCCTTGCGCATGCCGGCCAGGCGGCGCAACTGGTCGGCGGAGAACTCGCCGGTGCTGCCCAGGTAGGCCAGGATATCGGCCTTGTCCGCAGTGGAGTACCAGATGTTGTGACTCATGATCGCTATGGTGCCGGGCGCCACTGACAACGTCCCCGACGGGTGAGGGCGGCCATCCCTGGGAAGCGCCCGCATCCGCCGGGGGTCTTCCCTACCCCACACCAGGTGGCTTGCCGGAGTGCCCTGGACCGACGCCGCATGATCCGCTGTCCGTGCGATTGAACACACGGAAGAAGGCGGGAAGTTGAAGGCGCGGATCGGATATCTGGCATGGGTCGTCGGCGTGGTGCAGTTCTTCGTGATGCACGTGATCGTCGAATCCGCCTGGGCGAGGCCGTACAGCTGGGCCGCGAACAACATAAGCGACTTGGGCAACGCTCACTGCGCCGTGCAGCCGGACCCCACGCCGCGCTACATATGTTCGCCCGAACACGCCCTGATGAACGGCTCGTTCATCGCGCTGGGCACCCTGCTCGTCGTCGGCGCCGCCCTCACCGGCGCCCTGTGGCGCAGGGGCGCGGTCGCGGCCACGGCCCGGGTCCTGGTGGCCGGCGCCGGTGCGGGGTTCGTGCTGGCCGGGCTGGCGCCTTCGGACGTCGACGAGAATCAGCACGTGCTGGGCGCCCTGCTCATCATGGGAACGGGCAACATCGGGCTGCTGCTGGCGGGAGCCGGTCTGGCGGACGACGTCCCGCGTTCCCTGCGCAGGGCGACCCTCCTGCTCGGCGTCGTGGCGATCGCGGCCTTCGGGTGCTTCCTCTCCGAGCACTATCTGGGGCTCGGCATGGGCGGCATGGAACGGGTCGCGGTGTTTCCCCTCCTGGTGTGGGCGCTGGCCGTCGGCGTCCGTGGCTTGCGGCGAACGCGAAGCCTCAGCGGACGTAGTTCTTCAGGATCTCTGTGTCGAGCGTGATGCCGACCGGGTCGGGGAGCGTGACCTGCTCACCGAAGGGCGCTCGGTGGATGTCGCGGTAACAGCCGCTCTTCCGGTCGGGGTTGATGTGGCCCACGACTTCGGCGGAGTCGCGATCGACAAGGAGATGGACAGGCACGCCCGCAGCAGCGTACGCAGCCGGCTTCTCCTGCCGGTCGCGGCTGTTGGTGCCGTCGTCGGTCGAGGTCACCTCGACCGCCATCAGGACACCGTCAGGGTCCGACCACTCGCCGTGCCCCACGAAGTGTCCCACTGGAGCGAGCACCCCATCCGGGCGTGCGCGTCCGTTGCGGTCCTTCCCGACCTTGAGACCCCGGCCCGGAACGAGGTTGAGGTCCGGGCGGGATTGCAGGCACTGCCTGAGCAGCCACATGACCACGGTGCCGTGGGAGCCGTCCGCTCCCCGCTTCTCCCCGATCCGTCCGTCGACGAACTCCAACGTGACGGTCTCGGGCGCCGCCGAGGCGACCTGCTCGAACTCCTCCACCAGCATGCGGAACGTCGCACCCCCTCCCGGGTGAAGGCCAGCTTCGCCGACTCTCGGCAGCGTCCGGATCCCTTTGCCCTCGACTCCCCCGAACGGGGTGTGAGGGGGCCGTCCCCCTCACACATCCGCCTCCGTCGCCCCCGACCGCGCGGAGCGCAACAGCTCCATCGCCCGCGTCACATCGAACGGCAGGATCGTCACGGCCACGTTCGGCAGTTGCTCCAGCACGCGCGCGATCTCGTTGCCCGTGTCGCGGTGCAACAGCCGTCCCAGGGGCGTCGAATGGGTGCGTCGCGGGATCAGCAGCGTCAGGGCCGTCGTGCCGTCCTCCGTCGTGCGGGCCGCCAGATCCGCCACTGCGCGGCGGAGGCGGCGGTCGGGGCAGTTGACGAGTTCCAGGGGGACCGTCGTGCCGGGGGTCTCGTCCCAGCGGGACACCAGGCGCCGGGCCCGTGATTCGTCGATCATGAAGTGGACGGCCCGGACCTCGTCCGGGCGCAGTTCGTGGGCGTAGCGCAGGGCCTTGACCGTCGCCAGGTCGAGGCCGTCCACGAGGACGTACACCACGTGCCGGCGCCACCGCGGGCGGTCCGTCGTGAACGTCGGGACGTTCTCCAGCGCCTCGGCCTCCTCGCGGTACTGGCGGTTGATGCGGATCAACGCCCAGACGCCGACCGGGAAGACGACCACCACCAGCCACGCGCCCTCCGTGAACTTGGTGATCGCGAAGATCACGACCACCATCGCGGAGGTCACGGCCGCGGCCAGGTTCACGCCGATCTTGATGCGGCGGTACGGCTCGTCGAGCCGCCAGTGGTGGGCGGTCATGCCGGCGGCCGCCATGGTGAAGCCGGTGAAGACGCCGATGGCGTACAGCGCCACGAGCTTGTCCACGCTGCTGCCCGTGACGAAGAGCAGCGCCAGGGAGACGACCGTGAGGCAGATGATGCCGTTGGAGAAGGCGAGGCGGTGGCCGCGCCGGGTCAGCTGGCGGGGGAGGAAGCGGTCCTCGGCGACGAAGCTGGCGAGGAACGGGAAGCCCGTGAAAGGGGTGTTGGCGCCCGTGTAGAGGATCAGGGCCGTCGCCAGCTGGACGTACACCAGGCCCGCCGTGCCCAGCCAGCTGCTGCCGAAGATGAGGTGGGCCTCCTGGGCGATGACGGTCGGGTTGCCGTCGACGTAGGGGATCGCGTGCGTGAAGTGCGCGAGCGTGGAGACGCCCAGCACCATGATGCCGAGGATGATGCTCATCGCGGTCAGTGTGCGGCGGGCGTTGATGCCCTGCGGACTGCGGAAGGCGGAGACGCCGTTGGAGATCGCCTCCAGGCCGGTGAGCGAGGAGCCGCCGTTGGCGAACGAGCGCAGCACCATGAACAGCGAGGTGCCGTACAGCCAGCCGTTGCCGGACGTGCCGAGCGGGATGGCGCCGTGCGCGTGCACGTCCGCGTGCGGCAGCCCGGTGGTGAGGGCGCGGACCAGGCCGACGGCCAGTATCAGGGCGACGGCCACCATGAAGAGGTAGGCCGGTGCGGCGAAGGCCCGGCCCGCTTCGCGGATGCCGCGCAGGTTGCCGTACATCAGGACCACCACGACGCCCACGGTGATGGGGAGCTTGAGGTGGTCCATGCCCGTGTAGCCGTTGCCGACGAGGTGGGCGAGGGAGATCAGCGCGTCGGTCCCGGCGGCGGTCTGGACGGCGACGGTGACGATGTAGTCGACGAGCAGGGCGACGGCCGCGATCTGGGCGATCCGCGGCCCGAAGTTCTCCCGGGCGACGACGTACGAGCCGCCGGCGCGGGTGTAGACGGAGACGACGTCCCGGTAGGAGAGCGTCAGGAGGAGCAGGACGAGCAGGATCGCGCCGGTCACCGGCATCAGCAGCGTGAAGGCCGCCACGCCGACGACCGGTACGAGGATGCGCAGCATCTCCTCGGTGCCGTACGCGGTGGAGGAGATGCAGTCGGAGGCGAGGACGCCGAGTGCCAGGGGGTTGGAGAGTTTCTCCGCGGCGAGCTGCTCGGTGACGAGCGGGGGGCCGAGGAGACGGCGTTTGACACGGTAGGCGAACCGGTCGCGGATGACGACGGGTGCGCCGTCCCCGTCGAGGGGCGCTTTTGAGTCGGCCATGGCCATATCAGAACGGTTCCCGGGCCGAAACACCGTCAGACGCCCCGGCCGGGCACCCGATTCGGGTGCCCGGCCGGGGCACGGCAGCGGTACGGACTAACCGACGACGGTCCATGTGTCGTTGCCCGTGAGGAGCGTGGCGAGGTCGCCCTTGCCCTGCTGTTCGACGGCGGCCTCCAGCTGGTCGGCCATGAGCGTGTCGTAGACGGGCCGCTCGACGCTGCGGAAGACGCCGATGGGCGTGTGGTGCAGCGTGGTGGGGTCCGCGAGGCGGGAGAGCGCGAACGCGGTGGTGGGGGACGCCGTATGGGCGTCGTGCACCAGGATCTGCGCCTCGTTCTCCGCAGTGACGTCGACGACCTTCAGGTCGCCGGTGGCCTGGTCGCGGACGACGCCCTTGGAGTTGTCGGTGCCGAAGCGGATGGGCTGCCCGTGCTCAAGGCGGATGACCGCCTCCTGCGCCTGCTGCTTGTCCTTCAGCACCTCGAAGGCGCCGTCGTTGAAGATGTTGCAGTTCTGGTAGATCTCCACCAGTGCCGTGCCCGGGTGGGCGGCGGCCTGGCGCAGCACCTCGGTGAGGTGCTTGCGGTCGGAGTCGACGGTGCGGGCGACGAACGAGGCCTCCGCGCCGATCGCCAGCGAGACCGGGTTGAACGGGGCGTCCAGCGAGCCCATCGGCGTCGATTTGGTGATCTTGCCGACCTCGGAGGTGGGGCTGTACTGGCCCTTCGTCAGGCCGTAGATCCGGTTGTTGAAGAGCAGGATCTTGAGGTTGACGTTGCGCCGGAGGGCGTGGATGAGGTGGTTGCCGCCGATGGACAGCGCGTCGCCGTCACCCGTGACCACCCAGACGCTCAGATCCCGCCGGGAGGAGGCCAGGCCCGTGGCGATGGCCGGGGCGCGACCGTGGATGGAGTGCATCCCGTAGGTGTTCATGTAGTACGGGAAGCGGGAGGAGCAGCCGATGCCCGAGACGAAGACGATGTTCTCCTTCGCCAGGCCGAGTTGGGGCATGAAGCCCTGCACGGCGGCGAGGACGGCGTAGTCGCCGCAGCCGGGGCACCAGCGCACTTCCTGGTCGGACTTGAAGTCCTTCATGGACTGCACGGCTTCGGCCTTGGGCACCAGCTTGAGCGCCTCGATGGAGGACACGCCCTCCGAGAGCGTCTCAGTCATTGATGGCCTCCTTGAGCACATCGGCGAGCTGCTCGGCCTTGAACGGCATTCCGCTCACCTGGGTGTAGGAGCGGATGTCCTTCAGGTACTTCGCTCGCAGCAGGGTGGCGAGCTGACCGAGGTTCATCTCCGGCACGACCACCTTCTCGTAACGCCCCAGCACGTCCCCGAGATTCCCCGGGAAGGGGTTGAGGTGGCGCAGGTGGGCCTGGGCGACGGTGCCGCCCGCGGCGCGCACGCGGCGCACGGCCGCCGTGATCGGCCCGTACGTCGAGCCCCAGCCCAGCACCAGCACCCTCGCGTCGCCCGTGGGGTCGTCCACGGAGAGATCGGGGACGGTGATGCCGTCGATCTTGGCCTGGCGGGTGCGGACCATGAAGTCGTGGTTGGCCGGGTCGTAGGAGATGTTGCCCGTGCCGTCCTGCTTCTCGATGCCGCCGATGCGGTGCTCCAGGCCCGGGGTGCCGGGCACGGCCCAGGGGCGGGCGAGGGTCTGCGGGTCGCGCTTGTACGGCCAGAAGACCTCGGTGCCGTCGGCGAGCTCGTGGTTGGGGGAGGCGGCGAACTGCACGCGCAGGTCGGGGAGTTCGTCCGTCTCCGGGATCCGCCACGGCTCCGAGCCGTTGGCCAGGTAGCCGTCGGAGAGCAGGAAGACCGGGGTGCGGTAGGCGAGCGCGATACGGGCCGCGTCGAGCGTCGCGTCGAAGCAGTCGGCCGGGGTGCGCGGTGCCACGACGGGCACGGGTGCCTCGCCGTTGCGCCCGTACATCGCCTGCAGCAGGTCGGCCTGTTCGGTCTTGGTCGGCAGGCCGGTGGAGGGGCCGCCGCGCTGGATGTCGACGATCAGCAGCGGCAGTTCGAGCGAGACCGCGAGACCGATGGTCTCCGACTTCAGGGCGACGCCCGGGCCGGAGGTGGTGGTCACCGCCAGCGCACCGCCGAACGCGGCGCCCAGGGCCGCGCCGATGCCCGCGATCTCGTCCTCGGCCTGGAAGGTGCGCACACCGAAGTTCTTGTGCTTCGACAGCTCGTGGAGGATGTCGGAGGCCGGGGTGATCGGGTACGAGCCGAGGTAGAGCGGCAGGTCCGCCTGGCGGCCCGCGGCGATCAGGCCGTACGCCAGCGCCAGGTTGCCGGAGATGTTGCGGTAGGTGCCCGCGGGGAACGCGGAGGTCGCCGGGGCGACTTCGTAGGAGACCGCGAAGTCCTCCGTGGTCTCACCGAAGTTCCAGCCGGCCCGGAAGGCCGTCACGTTCGCCTCGGCGATGTCCGGCTTCTTCGCGAACTTCTTCCGCAGGAACGCCTCGGTGCTCTCGGTCGGCCGGTGGTACATCCACGACAGCAGGCCGAGCGCGAACATGTTCTTGCTGCGCTCCGCCTCCTTGCGGGAGAGACCGAACTCCTTGAGCGCCTCGATCGTCAGCGTCGTCAGCGGCACGGGGTGGACGCTGTAGCCGTCCAGGGTGCCGTCCTCCAGCGGACTGGAGTCGTAACCCACCTTCGCCATCGCCCGCTTGGCGAACTCGTCGGTGTTGACGATGATCTCGCCGCCGCGCGGCACGTCGCCCAGATTGGCCTTGAGCGCGGCCGGGTTCATCGCCACCAGCACGTTGGGCGCGTCGCCCGGGGTGAGGATGTCGTGGTCGGCGAAGTGCAGCTGGAACGAGGACACTCCCGGCAGGGTGCCTGCGGGGGCGCGGATCTCGGCAGGGAAGTTCGGCAGCGTCGACAGGTCGTTGCCGAAGGAGGCCGTCTCCGATGTGAAACGGTCTCCCGTGAGCTGCATGCCGTCACCCGAGTCGCCCGCGAACCGGATGATCACCCGGTCCAGCCGGCGGACCTCCTTGATGACCGGGTTCGCCCCGGGCGGGGAGTCCCCGCGGGGCTCGGCGGAATCGGCCTCTCCGGCCGGGCTGCTGACCTGGCTGGTCACTGCTTCGGACCTCCCTCATGGCGGCGCCGCGCCGGTGGTGGTGCCGAGCGGCGTTCCCATGGCCATCGTACGTGGGCAGGCCTTGGCCGACGGGGGAGGATCACTTGACCAACCGCGGTGGTAAGTGTGCTTTTGTCCCTGTTTGTCATGGTCTACTCGCCCCCCGTGCCCCCGGACCGGCGTGATGCCCCGCTGGTCCTTTGGTCCCGGTCCCGTGGTCGTAAGCCCTGAACCCGCCTTTCCGCTTGGCGCCGGGCGGGGCGTCCGACCAGGGGTTGCGGCTGCAATGTGACATTCCGTCAACCGGGTGCGGGGCGGGCGCCCGCCCCGCTCAGGACCGGAGGTGGGTCAGCACCGCGAGCACGCGCCGGTGATCCCCGTCACTCGGCGACAGGCCCAGTTTCAGGAAGATGTTGCTGACGTGCTTCTCCACGGCGCCGTCGCTCACCACCAACTGCCGTGCGATCGCGGAGTTCGTCCGCCCCTCGGCCATCAGCCCCAGCACCTCGCGCTCCCGCGGCGTGAGCCCGGCCAGCACATCCTGTTTGCGGCTGCGGCCCAGCAACTGGGCGACGACCTCGGGGTCCAGCGCCGTGCCGCCGCGGGCCACGCGCACCACGGCGTCCACGAACTCGCGGACCTCGGCGACCCGGTCCTTCAGCAGATAGCCCACGCCCTGCGTGCTGCCGGCCAGCAGCTCGGTCGCGTACTGCTCCTCCACGTACTGCGAGAGCACCAGCACGCCCAGGTCCGGGTGCTCGCGGCGCAGCTGGACGGCCGCGCGCACTCCTTCATCCGTATGCGTCGGCGGCATGCGGACGTCGGCGACCACCACATCGGGCAGGGCGTTCTCGTCCGCGAACTCCTTGATGGCCTTCAGCAGCGCCTCGGCGTCACCGACGCCCGCGACCACCTCGTGCCCCCGGTCGGTCAGCAGCCGGGTCAGGCCCTCCCGAAGCAGCACCGAATCCTCGGCGATGACCACCCGCACCCTGTCCTCCACGATCTTCGGCCCCCCTGGCACGACGCTGTTCACGTGTCCAGCATCGCAGCAACCGGACCCCGAACGGGGGCCGCGCCCCGTAAGGGGCGCGGGGAACTGCGCGACCAGCCACAGCCGACCCGCAGATCCCGACTAGCGATCCCGCCAGGGCAGCTCGGCCGTGACAACGGTCGGTCCCCCGACGGGGGAGTCCACGACGAACACGCCGTCGACGGACCCGAGCCGCTCGGCCAGCCCGGAAAGCCCACCACCGGTGGCGGTGCCGGCTCCGCCACGCCCGTCGTCGTGGACCTGCAGCATCAGGCGGTCCGCGGACCGCCACACCTCCACGCGCGCCGCGCGTGCCCGGCTGTGTTTGCTGACGTTCTGCAGCAGCTCGGAGACGGTGAAGTAGGCGATGCCTTCGATGGCGGCTGCGGGCCGGGTGCCCACGTCCACCGAGACGCCCACCGGCACGGTGCACCGCGCGGCCAGCGCCGACAGGGCGGGGCCCAGGCCGCGGTCGGTGAGGATGGCGGGGTGGATGCCGCGGGCGAGGTCGCGCAGCTCCTGCAGGGCGAGCTTCACCTCGCCGTGCGCCTCGTCGACCATCTTCGCGGCGGCCTCCGGGTCGGCCGCCAGCTTCTCCTTGGCCAGACCGAGGTCCATGGCGAGGGCGACGAGGCGGGCCTGGGCGCCGTCGTGCAGGTCGCGCTCGATGCGGCGCAGGTCGGCGGCGGCGGTGTCCACGGCGACGCCGCGGTCCTGCTCCAGTTCCGCCACCCGGGTCGCCAGCCGGGACGGGCCCAGCAGGCCCGTCACCAGCAGCCGGTCCACGTGGGCGAGGCCGCGGATCACCCACGGGGTGCCGAGCACCAGCAGCAGGCCGAGTGCACAGGTCACCCCGATCGCGAAGGGGGTGCCGAGATAGACGGCGCGCCCGCTGTCGTCGCCGTAGAGCTGGATGCCGGGCCGGCCGACGTAGGTGGGGAAGACCCACTGCCAGGCCGGGTACAGGAACAACGCCCAGCTGTACGTCCACAGCACCAGCGAGACGGAGAACGCGAACACCGCCCACGGGAGGTGCAGCACCGCGTAGAGCATGTGCCGCCACGACGTACCGCTCTTGAGCAGGGCCCCCACCCAGGCCATCGGGCCGCTGCGGCCGTCGCGGACGCGCGGGTTCACCGGCTCGGGCTCCGCGATCTCCAGGCGCAGCAGCGCCCGGGCCCGCGCGCGCTCCAGCACGCCGAACCCGCGCGCGCCCGCGAGCGCCAGCGCCAGCACCGGCACCCCGAGGAAGGTGACCAGCAGGCCCGCGCCGAGGGCGGTCATCGTGACGGCGTAGGAGAAGAAGACGACGGCCAGCGGGAGGCCGAGCAGCAGGTGGAGGAACTCCCGCCAGGTGCGCCCTTCGAGCGGCGCCCGCAGCGCGGCGGGAACCCGGGGGCGGGGGGTGGTTGCGTGGTGGATCGCCATACCGTCCAGCCTCCCGGGAAGGGAGGACCGGAACCATCCGGTGGATCGGTGTCTGGGGGGTGGGGATGTCCCTACCCTTCCGGTGAGCCCCGCCCCGTAAGGGGCGCGAGGAACTGCGCGACCAGCCACAGCCGACCCGCAGATCCCGACTAGCGATCCCGCCAGGGCAGCTCGGCGGTGACGACCGTCGGCCCGCCGACAGGCGAATCGACGACGAACACCCCGTCCACCGAGCCCAGCCGCTCGGCGAGCCCGGCAAGGCCGGAGCCGGTGGCGGTGGTCGCACCGCCACGACCGTCATCCCGGACCTGGAACATCAGCCGCTTGCCCGACCGCCACACCTCCACGCGCGCCGTACGCGCATGACTGTGCTTGCTGATGTTCTGCAGCAGCTCGGAGACGGTGAAGTACGCAATCCCCTCGACCGCAGGTGCGGGACGCACGTCCAGCTCCACCGAGACGGTGACCGGCACCGTGCAACGGCCCGCCACCGAGGACAGTGCCGCGTCCAGGCCGCGGTCGGTGAGCACGGCCGGGTGGATGCCGCGGGCGAGGTCCCGCAGCTCCTGCAGGGCGAGCTTCACCTCGCCGTGCGCCTCGTCCACCATCTTCGCCGCCACTTCCGGGTCCTCCAGCAGCTTCTCCTTGGCCAGGCCCAGCCCCATGGCGAGGGCGACGAGGCGGGCCTGGGCGCCGTCGTGCAGGTCGCGCTCGATGCGGCGCAGGTCGGCGGCCGCGGTGTCGACGACCACGCCGCGGTCCTGCTCCAGCTCCGCGATGCGCCGCTCCAGCTCGCTCGACGGGCACAGCAGGCCGCGCACCATGGCCCGGTCGACGTTGGTCAGGAGCCGGGCGAGGTGTCCCAGGACAGGCCAGGCGACGAAGAGCGAGACCAGGGTGACGCTGAATGTGAGGACGCCCCAGGGCAGCCGGATGAACGCGTACAGGGTGCCGCGCCAGGCGACCGGGTCCTTCAGGGACGTCCACAACCAGCCGAAGAACCCGCGGTTCGTGCGGCCGCGCGAGCGGGCCAGCGGGCTCGGCTCGTCGATGTGCAGGCCCAGCAGGCTGCGGGCCCGGCGCCGCTCCAGCCGGCCCAGCTGCCGGGCGCCCATCAGGCCCACGGCCAGCAGCGGCAGGCCCACGACGGTGATCGAGAGGGCGATGCCCGCGTAGAGCCACAGCGAGACGTAGACGAAGGCGACGACGGCCTCCGGCAGGTTGACCAGGAGATGTGCGATTTCCTTCCACGTCCGCCCGCCGAACGCGAGGCGGGGCGGGGGGAGGCGGTCGTCGTCGGTGCTCATGCCCCTTAGCCTGCACGTCCCGAGTGGCCTGTCGCCATGGGGGCCCCGGGTGGTGAGGGGTGGGGAGAACCCCACCAGGGCCTAGACTCCCAGGCGTACAGATCGTCGAACAAACAGGACAGGGAGCGAGGGGCGGACGTGCCGGAGACGACCGTGCGCGCCGGTGGTGCCGACGTCCGGCTTGCCGCCGACTACTTCCACAGCTATTCCGTCGTCGGCCTCCTCGCGGTGATCGGAGTCCTCTTCGTCGCCGTGGCCTTCGGCGCCGGACGGCTGTTGCGGCCCGTGGTGCCGACGCCGGAGAAACTGCTGACGTACGAGTGCGGGGTGGACCCCGTCGGCGAGGGCTGGGCGCACACACAGGTGCGCTATTACGTGTACGCCTTCCTGTATGTGATCTTCGCGGTGGACTCGGTCTTCCTGTTCCCGTGGGCGACGGTCTTCGCCGCGCCGGGCTTCGGCGGCGCCACGCTCGTGGAGATGTTCGTCTTCCTCGGCTTCCTCGCCGTCGGTCTGCTGTATGCATGGAAGAAGGGCGTCCTGGAATGGACGTGACACCTGTGACCTCCGTCGACCTCCCCGAGCCCCGCCGCCTGGGGACCCTGGCCCGGCTGGCGCCCGAACCCATGAAGGTGATCCTGAACTGGGGCCGCCGCTACAGCCTGTGGGTCTTCAACTTCGGCCTGGCCTGCTGCGCGATCGAGTTCATCGCCGCGTCGATGGCCCGGCACGACTTCATCCGCCTCGGCGTCATCCCGTTCGCGCCCGGCCCGCGGCAGGCGGACCTCATGATCGTCTCCGGCACGGTGACGGACAAGATGGCCCCGGCCGTGAAGCGGCTGTACGAGCAGATGCCCGAGCCGAAGTACGTGATCTCCTTCGGCGCCTGTTCGAACTGCGGCGGCCCGTACTGGGACTCGTACTCCGTGACGAAGGGCGTGGACCAGATCATCCCCGTCGACGTCTACGTGCCCGGCTGCCCGCCGCGCCCCGAGGCGCTGCTGCAGGGCATCCTCAAGCTCCAGGAGAAGATCGCCGAGGAGTCGCTCGGCAAGCGGTACACCACCGACGCGCCGGTCGCGGCGCTGCGCAGCGGCCTGGTGACCCCGCCGCCGGCGCCCGGTGCCGGGGGGCGGTCCCGATGACGGCCGTCGGCTGGCTGCCGGAAGCCCCCGAGGAGCTCTTCGGTGCGGGCGCGACCGCGGAGGAGGCGTACGGCCTGCTCACGGTGGACGTCCCCGCGGAGTCCTGGATCACCGCGCTGGAGACCGCCCGCGACCGGCTGGGCTGCACGTTCTTCGACTGGCTGAGCGCCGTGGACGAGCCCGGTACGGGCTTCCGCGTGTCCGCGCACGTGGTCGGCCTGCCGGGCAGGGGCACGGTGCACCGCCTCCTCGTCCGCACGACGGTGCCGCACGAGACCCCGGTTCTCCCGACCGCGATCGGCGTGTACGCCGGTGCGGAGTGGCACGAGCGCGAGACGCACGAGATGTTCGGCGTGGACTTCACGGGCCATCCTCACCTGGTCCCGCTCCTCCTCCCCGAGGGCTTCGAGGGCCACCCCCTGCGCAAGGACTTCGTCCTGGCGGCACGGGTGGCCAAGGCGTGGCCGGGCGCGAAGGAGCCGGGCGAGGCGGCGGAGGGCGGCCCGAAGCGTCGCCAGATGCTCCCGCCGGGCGTCCCCGACCCCAACGAATGGGGCCCCCTGAAGGGCCAGCTCCCCCCGGCCCCCGCCCGCCCGACCCGCACCCCACGCCGTGCCGCTGCCGCTGGGGCTCCGGCGGAAGGGGCGGCACCGGTGCGCCGGGCGCGCAGCGCGAGCGAGGGCTCGGCGAGCCAGACGACGGAGGGCGCGGCTGCTCCGGTGCGCCGGGCACGGAGCGCGAGCGAGGGTTCGGCGAGCCAGGCGGCTGCCGCCCCGGCGCGCCGCACCCGCAGCGTGGCCGACGGATCGGCGAGCCGGCAGCCCACCACGGCGGAACCGCGCCCCGCGCCCCGTCCGAACTCGTCGGACGCCCCGTGGCACCACGCCCGCCCGGCCTTCGACGAGTCCGCCGCCGACGCACCCGAGCCGACCCCCGGCGCCGGCGCACCGGATGCGGCACCCCAACCGCCTTCCGAACCGGCCGCAGGCGCACCGGCGGAGCCCACGGCCCCGGCCGCCGCCCCGGCGTCCGAGCCGGCCCAGGACGAACCCGCCGCAGGCGAGCCCGGCGGCAACCGCCGTGAGGACGCCCCCGCCGGAGGCGCCGCCGCGCCCCCGGGGCCTGCCGCAGTCGAACCGACCGCAGTCGAACCGACCGCAGTCGAACCGACCGCAGTCGAACCGACCGCGGACGAACCGACCGCGGACGAACCGGCCACGGCGCCGGAACCGCGTACCTCCGGCGAGCCGCCGGAGCCGGGAACCCCGGACCGGACCGCCGTGGACGAACCGGCCGCAGCCGGACCGCCCGCCGCAGGCGAGCCGACGCAGCCGGGCACTCCCGACAAGCCCGCCGCAGGCGAACCGGCCCCCGGCGGAGCCGGGAACCCCCCGGAGCGGGACCCCGAGTCCGCCCCCGAGCCCGCCGCAGGCGAACCCGGTACGGGCGGAACCCGTCAGCACAACCCCGCCGGAGGCGACACCGTATGAGTGGCACTCTCGACGTCGTCCTGCGCCTGCTCGCCGTGTTCGTCGCGTTCATCGCGCTGCCGCTGATCGTCGGGCAGACCGAGCACAAGGTCATGGCCCATATGCAGGGGCGCCTCGGGCCGATGTACGCCGGTGGGTTCCACGGGTGGGCGCAGCTCGTCGCGGACGGCGTGAAGTTCGTGCAGAAGGAGGACGTCGTCCCCGCAGGAGCGGACCGGCGGATCTTCCAGCTCGCGCCCGTGGTCGCGCTCCTGCCGTACCTGCTCGTGCTCATCGCGATCCCGGTCGGACCGGGCAACGCCGTGGGGCAGTTCGTCGACGCGGGGATCTTCTTCGTCCTCGCCGTCATGGGCGTCGGTGTCCTCGGCTCGCTGATGGCCGGCTGGGCGTCGGCCAACAAGTTCTCCCTGCTCGGCGGTCTGCGCACCGCCGCCCAGCTGATGGCGTACGAGCTGCCGATGCTGCTCGCCGCGGCCTCGGTCGCGATGGCGGCCGGCACCGTGTCGCTGCCGGGCATCGTGGAGGCCTTCCACTGGTGGTGGGTGCCCTGGCAGATCGTCGGCGGGCTGGTCTTCTTCACGGCCGGCCTGGCCGAGCTGCAGCGGCCGCCGTTCGACATGCCGGTCGCCGACTCGGAGATCATCTTCGGTGCGTACACCGAGTACACCGGCCTGCGCTTCGCGATGTTCCTGCTCGCCGAGTTCGCGGGCATCGTGGTCCTCTGCGCCCTGACGGCCGTCCTCTTCCTCGGCGGCTGGCACGGCCCGTTCGGGGCCGACGGCCTCGGCTGGCTGTGGACGCTGCTCAAGACGGCCGTGCTCGCCTTCGTCGTGATCTGGCTGCGCGTGAGCTATCCGCGGCTGCGCGAGGACCAGCTGCAGAAGCTGGCCTGGACCGTGCTCATCCCGCTCGCGCTCGCGCAGATCGCGCTGACCGGCATCGTGAAGGTGGCGATCCAGTAATGCCCGTCCCCGGCTCCGGCCTCGCCAAGGGCCTCGCCGTCACGCTCCGGACGATGACCCGGCGCTCGGTCACCGCCCAGTACCCGGACGTGCAGCCCGAACTGGCCCCCCGCACCCGCGGGGTCATCGGCCTGTTCGAGGAGAACTGCACCGTCTGCATGCTGTGCGCCCGCGAGTGCCCGGACTGGTGCATCTACATCGACTCCCACAAGGAGACCGTGCCCGCGGCCACCCCCGGCGGCCGCGAACGCAGCCGGAACGTCCTCGACCGCTTCGCGATCGACTTCGCCCTGTGCATGTACTGCGGCATCTGCATCGAGGTGTGCCCCTTCGACGCCCTGTTCTGGTCGCCGGAGTTCGAGTACGCCGAGACGGACATCCACGAGCTCACGCACGAACGCGACCGGCTCCGCGAGTGGATGTGGACGGTGCCCGAGCCGCCCGCGCTCGACCCGGCGGCCGAGGAGCCGAAGGAGATCGCGGCCGCCCGCAAGGCCGCCGAGAAACTGGCAGCACAGCAACAGGCAGAGCAACAGCAGGAGGGAGACGCATGACCACCGCCCCCGCGCTCGCCGCGCAGGCGCCCGGCTTCCTCTCCCCGTCCGGCGTCGAGATCGCCTTCCTCCTGGTCGGCATCGTCACCCTCGGCGCGGCCCTCGTCACCGTCACCACCCGGCAGCTCGTGCACGCCGCCCTGTGGCTGGTGGTGACGCTCGGCGGGCTCGCCGTGGAGTACCTGCTGCTGACGGCGGAGTTCATCGCCTGGGTGCAGGTGCTGATCTACGTCGGCTCCGTCGTCGTGCTCCTCCTCTTCGGGCTGATGCTCACCAAGGCCCCCATCGGCCGCTCCCCGGACGCCGATTCGGGCAACCGGTGGGCCGCCCTCACAGTGGCCGTCGCGGCCGCCGCCGCGCTCGTCTGGGTCGTCGTGGACGCCTTCCGCACGACCTGGATCGACCTGCGCGGCTCCCCGCAGGGCACCACCGCGGTCACCGGCGACATCCTCTTCCGGCACTGGGTGCTGCCGTTCGAGGCCCTGTCCGTCCTGCTGCTCGCCGCGCTGGTCGGCGCGATCGTCCTGTCCCGCAAGGGACACGGGGAAAGACGCGGAGAAAGCGGAGAAGGAGAGCAGCCCTGATGCATCTCGTCTATCCCGCCGTCCTCGCCGCCCTCCTCTTCTGCGTGGGCCTCTACGGCGTGCTCGCCCGGCGCAACGCGATCCTGGTCCTGATGTCCGTCGAGCTGATGCTCAACGCCGTCAACCTCAACCTCGTCGCCTTCGACGTGTGGCTGCGCGACACGCTCCACGCCGGACAGGCGCTCACCCTCTTCGTCATCGCCATTGCCGCCGCCGAGATCGGCATCGGCCTGGCCATCGTCCTGCTCGTCCACCGCAACCGCGGCACCGCCGACATCGACCGGCTCCGCGACCTCAAGGAGACGCCGGACGACCGCCCCGAACGACCCGAGCAGGACCAGCAGAAGGCGGAGGCCGCCGCGTGACGACCACGACCACCGCCGTTCTCGTCCCCCTGCTGCCCTTCCTCGGCGCCGTCGCGGGCCTGCTCACCGGCCGCCGCGCGCCCGGATTCGTCCGGCCGCTCGCCGTGCTGCCGACCGTGGCCGCGGCCGTGCTGGCCGTCGTCGTGGCCTGGCAGCAGGGCGGCGGCAGGGCGATCGACGCGGCCACCCGGCTCACCCCGACCGGCTCCGTGCCCATCGACCTCGCCCTGCACCTGGACGGCTTCGCCGTGCTCGCCGCCGTCCTCGTCGGCGTCGTCGCCTCCTGCGTCCAGCTGTACTCGACGGCCTACCTGCGCAACGACCCGCGCTACGCCTCCTACGCGGCCCTCGTCTCCCTCTTCACCTCCGCGATGCTGCTCGTCGTCTACTCCGGCGACCTGATGGTGCTGCTGGTCGGCTGGGAGGTCATGGGCATCTGCTCGTACTTCCTCGTCGGCCACTACTGGGAGACCAAGGAGGCGCGCGAGGCGTCCCTCAAGGCCTTCCTGGTCACCAAGCTCGGCGACGTCCCCTTCCTGATCGGCATCTTCGCGCTGGCCGCCGACGCCGGGACGTTCCGGATCAACGGCATCCTCACCGCCGCCGCGAACGGCGGCCTCGCGCACCCGACGCTGGTCGCGCTGCTGCTGCTCGCCGGAGTCGCGGGCAAGTCCGCGCAGTTCCCGCTGCACACCTGGCTGCCCGACGCGATGGCCGGCCCCACCCCGGTGTCCGCGCTGATCCACGCCGCGACGATGGTCGCCGCCGGTGTGTACGTCGTCGCCCGGCTGCTGCCCGTCTTCGCCGCCTCCACGGCCGCGCTCGTCGTGCTCGCCGTGATGGCCGCCGTCACCATGGTCGGCTCGGCGCTCGCCGCGCTCGCGCAGGACGACATCAAGCGCGTCCTCGCCTACTCGACCATCGGCCAGCTCGGCTACATGACCGGCGCCCTCGCCGTCGGCGACCGCAGCGCCGCCGTCTTCCACCTCCTCACGCACGGTGCGTTCAAGGCGCTCCTCTTCCTCGGGGCGGGCGTGATCATCCACGCCGCCGGCACCAACTCGCTGTCCGCGATGGCCCGCACGGGCGGCCTCGCCCGGCGCATCCCGGACGCGTACTGGACGATGACCGTCGCCCTGCTCGCGCTCGCCGCGATCCCTCCCTTCAGCGGCTTCTTCTCCAAGGAGGCCGTCCTCGGCGCCGCGGAGCACGCCGCCCGCGGCGAGGCGCACGGCATCCCCGGCGCGGCCGGCTGGACCGTGCTGGCCGCAGGACTGCTCACCGCCCTGCTCACCGCCGCCTACGCCGGCCGCCTCTGGCTGATGGCCTTCCGCGGCACCGGCCCCGAGGCCGCGGACCACGGCCGGGAGCCCGTCGCCATAAACGCGGTGCTCTGGGTGCTGTTCGTGCCGGCCCTCGCGCTGGGCCTGGCCGCCTGGAAGCTGCCCGACTGGTTCGGCGGGCACGCGCTGACCCCGACCCTCACCACCTCCGTCCTGGGCACCGGCTGTGCCCTGCTCGGCCTGGCCGCCGTCTACGCGGCCTGGCGCCGTTCCCGTGCACTCACCGCCGCCGTCCCCATGGGCGCCGTGGCCGCCGACCCGGACGCCGCCCCCTATGTGTCCGAGACGGAGACCATCGCCACCCACGAGCAGGCCTACGGCAGCGTCGCGGGCGCGCAGGACCCGGGCGACCCCGGCCGGCTGCTGCTCGGCCCCCTGCACCGGCACGCCGCCACCGGCTTCCACCTCGACGCCGTGTACTCCGCGCTGTTCGTCCGGCCCACCCGCGCCGCCGCCCGCCTCGCGCAGTTCCTCGACCGCGAGGTCGTCGAGACCTACGTGCGCGGTGCCGCCTCCGCCCCCGGGCTGCTCGGTGCCGCCGTGCGCCGGGCGCAGACCGGCAATGTGCAGACCTACCTCGGTGCCCTGTTCGCCGGCTCCGTCGTCCTGGCCGTCGCCGCCGTTCTCGTAGCCACCGGAGCCTGACCGTGAGTCATACCGTTCTGCAGATCCTCCTCGCTGCGATCGTCGTCGTCCCCCTCGCCGGAGCCGTCGCCGCGCTGCTGCCGGCCCCGCCCGGCCTGAAGGGCAGGAGCCCCGAGCAGGCCGTGCTCCGGCACGGCGTCACCGTCACCGGCGCCGTCCTCGCGCTGTCCGTCGCCCTGGCCGCGGGCTTCGACCACGGTCACCCGGCGCGGATGCAGGCGACCACGGACGTGAGCTGGATCCCGGCCCTCGGCATCCGGATCCACCTCGGCGTGGACGGCGTCTCCCTCCCCCTCCTCGTCCTGACCGCGCTGCTGACCTTCCTCTGCGCGCTGTACAGCTACTTCCGCATGCCTGCGGGCCCGTCTCCCAAGGCATACGTCGCGCTGATCCTCGTGCTGGAGTCCGGCACCCTGGCGAGCTTCGCGGTGCTCGACCTGGTGCTGTTCTTCCTGGCGTTCGAGATGGTCCTCGTCCCGATGTACTTCCTCGTCGCCCGCTGGGGCGGCGACGGCCGCGAGCGCGCGGCCTGGCGCTTCATCCTCTACACCGTGCTCGGCTCGGTCGTGATGCTGCTCGGCCTCCTCCTCGTCGGCATCAAGGGCGGCACCTTCGACATGGTGGCACTCGCCACTGACAACGGCTCGAAGCTGAGCCACACGACGCAGCTCGTCGCGGCTCTGGCCATCGGGATCGGACTGGCCGTCAAGGCCCCGATGTGGCCCCTGCACAGCTGGCTGCCCGACGCCCACACCGCCGCCCCGACCACGGGTTCGGTGCTGCTCGCGGGCGTCCTGCTGAAGATGGGCACGTACGGGTTCGTCCGGATCATCCTCCCGGTCACCCCGGACGGGGCCCACACGCTGGCGCCCTACCTCGCCGCCTTCGCGGCCGTCGGGATCGTCTACGGCTCCCTGGTCTGCCTGGCGCTGGCCCGCTCGGGCGCGAAGGGCGACCTCAAGCGGCTGATCGCCTACTCCTCCGTGGGCCACATGGGCTTCGTCCTCCTGGGTATCGCCACCCTCACCCCCACCGGGGTCAACGGCGCCCTCTTCGCCAACATCGCCCACGGCCTCATCACCGGCCTCCTCTTCTTCCTGGTCGGAGCGATCAAGGACCGGTACGGCACCAGCGACCTCGACGCCCTCTCCGGCGCGACCGGCGCGGCCCTCTACGGCCGGGCCCCCCGGCTCGGCGGCCTCCTCGCCTTCGGCGCCGTCGCCTCCCTCGGGCTGCCCGGACTGGCCGGCTTCTGGGGCGAGATGCTCGCCATGTTCGGCTCGTTCCGCCCCGCCGACGGCCTCAGCCGCCCCGCCTACCTGACGTTCATGGCCCTCGCCGGCCTCGGCACCCTGCTCACGGCCGCCTACATGCTGGTCGTCGTGCGCCGCGTGTGCATGGGGGAGAAGGCGCAGGAGACCCCCGCCCTCGCGGACGTCCGGACGTACGAGTTCGCCGCCTGGACCCCGCTCGTCGCCCTCACCGTCCTCGCCGGACTCTGGCCCGCGGCCCTCCTCGGCCTCACCGACCCGGCCGTACAGCAGCTCCTCCGAGGAGGCAACTGATGGGCTCCCTCGTCCAGTCCGTCGACTGGCTCGCCATCGCCCCGCCCACCGTCACGGCCCTCGTGGCGCTGGCCGTCCTGGTCGCCGACCTCTTCCTGCCGGAGGAGCGCAAGCCGCTCCTCGGCCGCATCGCCGTCGGCGGACTGGTGCTGGCCGGGCTGAGCCTGCTCCCGCTGCTGGGCGGCGACCGCTCCACCTTCTGCCTGACGACCGGCACGCGCGTGTGCAGCTACACGGCGGACCACTTCACCCTGGTCATCCAGTTCCTCGTGCTGGGCGGAGCACTGCTGACCGCGCTGCTGTCCTTCAGCGCGCTCGACGATCTCGAACTCCCCCGTGGGGAGTACTGGTTCCTGCTGCTGTCCTCCGCCGCCGGAGCCGCGCTGCTGCCCGCCTCCCGCGACCTCGCCACGATCGTGGTGGCCCTGGAGGTCGCCTCCCTGCCGGCCTTCGCCCTCGTGGGCCTGCGCCGCGGCGACAGCCGCTCCTCCGAGGCGGCGCTGAAGTTCTTCCTGTCGTCGGTCACCGCGACCGCCGTCACCCTGCTCGGCGTCAGCTTCGTCTACGCGGCCACCGGCACGCTGCACCTCGGCCAGGTCGCCGAGGGCCTCACCCACGTCGACCCGCGCCTGGCCACCCTCGCCGAGGCGGGCGTCGCCCTCACCCTCGTCGGCTTCGCGTTCAAGACCGCGGCCGTCCCGTTCCACTTCTGGGTGCCCGACACCTACGCGGGCGCGCCGCTGCCCGTCGCCGCGTACCTGTCCGTCATCGGCAAGGCGGTCGGCTTCACCGGCCTCATCCTCGTGACGGTCCTCGGCTTCCCGTCGTACGCCGACGTGTGGGGCCCGGCCCTCGCCGTCCTCGCCGCCCTGACGATGACCATCGGCAACGTCGCCGCCGTGCGCCAGCGCCCGGAGCGCGACCGCAGCGCCGTGCGCCTGCTCGCCTGGTCCTCCGTCGGCCAGGCCGGCTACCTGCTGGTGCCGATCGCGGCCGCCGGCTACGCGGGCGGCCCGGGGCACGCCATCGGCTCCACCGTCGCGTACGCCCTGATGTACGCGGCCGTGAACCTCGGCGCCTTCGCCGTCGCCGGGCTCGTCGCCCGGACGAGCCCGGACAACCGCATCACCGACTACCGCGGCCTCTACGCCCGCCGCCCGCTCGCCGCGCTCGCCCTCGGCTTCTTCCTGCTCTGCCTGGCCGGTCTGCCGCCGGGCGTGATCGGCCTGTTCGCGAAGGTCACGGTCTTCACGGCGGCCGTGGACGCGGGGCTCGGCTGGCTGGCGGTCGTCATGGCCGTCAACGTCGTGATCGCGCTCTACTACTACCTGCAGTGGACGGCAGTGCTGTTCAGGCCGGCCGACGGGGAGGCGGAGGCGCCGCAGCCGGCGGGCCGGATCCCGCTGCCCCTGGCCACCGCCATCGGCCTGGCGGCCGTCCTCGGCGTGGTCCTCTCCGGCGCCCCGCAGCTGGTCCTGCGCTTCGCCTCGGGGGCGCTGCTGTAGGGGGCCGCCCGGGCGCGCTCACCCGAACGGGGCAGCGCCAGGGAGCGTGCACAAGGGAACTAGCGGCCCTCGTCTGGCGTTGACCAGTTCGAAAGGTTCCACTGGTTCAAGGGTTCCCCTGCCGCACCATTTGGAGGGCGTACCGTGCACCGCCGGCACAACGGGCTCAGGACGGCCGTACTCCTCGGGGGACTGTCCGCGCTCATCATCGTCATCGGCAGCTTCTTCGGCCGCGGAGGCCTGGTCGTCGCGGTCCTGGTGGCGCTCGGCACCAACGCCTACGCCTACTGGAACAGCGACAAGCTGGCCCTGCGCGCGATGCGCGCCAGGCCCGTCAGCGAGTTCGAGGCCCCCCAGCTCTACCGGATGGTCCGCGAGCTCTCCACGGCCGCGCGCCAGCCCATGCCGCGCCTCTACATCTCCCCGACGGAGGCCCCCAACGCCTTCGCCACCGGCCGTAATCCGCGCAACGCGGCCGTCTGCTGCACGGACGGCATCCTGCGCCTGCTCGACGAGCGCGAACTGCGCGGCGTCATCGGCCACGAGCTCAGCCACGTCTACAACCGGGACATCCTCATCTCCTCCGTGGCCGGTGCCCTGGCCTCGGTGGTGATGTTCCTGGTCAACTTCGCCTGGCTGATCCCCTTCGGCCGCAACGAGGACGACGAGGGTCCCGGCATCCTCGGCATGCTGCTGATCATGATCCTGGGCCCGGTCGCGGCCTCGCTCATCCAGCTGGCCGTCAGCCGCTCCCGGGAGTACGAGGCCGACGCCTCCGGCGCCCGCCTCACGGGCGACCCCCTGGCCCTGGCCTCGGCCCTCCGCAAGCTGGAGGCGGGCACCCAGCGCCTGCCGCTGCCGCCGGAGCCGCGCCTGGAGACCGCGAGCCACATGATGATCGCGAACCCGTTCCGGGCGGGGGAGGGCATGTCGAAGCTCTTCTCCACGCACCCGCCGATGGGTGAGCGCATCGCCCGCCTGGAGCAGATGGCCGGCTACCGGCGGCCGTAGCCTCAGGCCTTGCCGAAGCCGTCGAGGCCGGTGAAGCCGTCGGCACCGGCGACGCTGTCGACGAGCGTGAAGTCGTCGCCGCTGGCGAAAATGACGCTCTGTCCGTCGAAGGCGCCCCCCTTGCAGACCAGCGTGTACATGGGCTGCGTGGGGAGCCCGCCCTTGATCACGTCGAGCCTGCCCTTGCCGTTGTAGCAGCTCTTGAAGTCCGTGTCCGTCGGGACGACGGCGGAGGCGGAGGCTCCGAGTGCGCTGAAGGCGACCAGCACCGCGGCGACGACTGCGGGGCGGGTCGTCCGGGCCCGTAGGGGCATGCGTATGGACATGCGTATGGACATGGGGACTCCTCGCGGAATGCGCAGGGTTGCGACACGCCCACCATGACCGGCCGCCCCGCCGTACGGCTCGCTGCGTTACCCCATTCGGGGGGCAGCCGGCCGGAGGCTCAGAGGGGCAGGAACGCGTCGAGTCCGGGGTCGTGCGCGAGCACCAGGCCGGTGTTCACCTCGTAGAACCAGCCGTGCAGCCGCAGCCGCCCGTCGGCCAGCCGCTCCCGGACGGACGGGTACGTGCGCAGCCGCTCCAGCTGTACGCGCACGTTGCGCTGCACCGCCGCGTGCACGCCCGGGTCGCCGTCGTGCCCGAGCCGGTCCAGGCCGTCCGGCAGCTGGGAGTTGAGCCAGCCCGCGACGGCCGGCACGGCGGTCAGGTCCTCACCGCGCACCCGTGCCCCGACCGCGCCGCAGTGCGAGTGGCCGCACACCACGATGTCCGGCACCTCGAGCACGTCCACCGCGTACTCGACGGTCGCGGACTCGCCGCTGGGCCGGGTGTCGTCGTACGCAGGGACGGCGTTGCCGGCCGTCCGCAGTTCGAACAGCTCGCCCGGGCGGGCGCCGGTTATCAGGGACGGTACGACCCGCGAGTCCGAGCACGTCACGAACAGCGCCGTGGGCGACTGCCCGTCGGCGAGCCGCCCGAACTCGGCACGCCTGCGGGCGTTGCGGGCGATGCGCCGCTTCAGGGTGCGGGCGTGTTCGATGAAGGGCTGCATGAGGTTCCCCCTGGGTGCATGCCGATGCCGGGTTACCCAGGAACTGCCCTTGTCGGACTGGTGATATGCCTGGTTCCGGAAGGCCCGCGCGTGGGCAGGGGCCGCGACGTCCGCTCACCCGGACGGTGGTCATGGGGCTGCCGGGAGGTGCGCGGGGTGCGTTCCTGGGAGCAGCACCCCTGCGACCGAGGAGGAACCGTGTCCGGCAAGTTCGAGATGTACGAGGACAAGGCGGGGAAGTACCGCTACCGGCTCAAGGCGGGCAACGGCGAGATCATCGCCGTCGGCGAGGCCTACAACTCGAAGTCCGCCTGCGAGAAGGGCATCGAGTCCGTGAAGCGCAACGCGGCGGGCGCAGAGGTCAAGGAGGTTCCCCGGGAGGCCCGCTGACCAGGAGCAACCGAAGCGCGGCGCGACGGCGTCTCAGTGGCCGGAGAACCGGTCGCGTGAAAGGCTGTCAACTATGAGGTTCATCCTGAATATCGTCTGGCTGGTCCTCTGCGGCCTGTGGATGGCCATCGGATATTGCATCGCAGGCCTCATCTGCTGCGTGCTCATCGTCACGATCCCCTTCGGCATTGCCAGCTTCCGTATCGCCTCGTACGCCCTGTGGCCGTTCGGCCGCACGACGGTCGAGCGGCGTGACGCGGGCGCGGGTTCGTTCATCGGCAACGTCATCTGGATCGTCTTCGCGGGCTGGTGGCTCGCGTTGGGGCACATCTTCACCGGAATCGCGCTCTGTTGCACGATCATCGGCATTCCGCTGGGCATTGCGAACTTCAAGCTGATCCCGGTTTCGCTGATGCCGCTCGGCCGGGAAATCGTGTCCACGGACGAGGCGTTCGGCCGCTGGTGACGGCAGGCCGGCGCCCCGCACACGGAAAAGGGCGCGTCGGGGACGGCGGAACCGTCCCTGACGCGCCCTCTTCGGGTGGTCACCGCAACCGGCAGTCGTCTAGCGGTAGTTGACGAACTGCAGGGCGAAGTCCAGGTCCTTGCCCTTCAGCAGGGCGATGATGGCCTGGAGGTCGTCGCGGCTCTTGGAGGAGACGCGCAGCTCGTCGCCCTGGACCTGGGCCTTGACGCCCTTGGGGCCCTCATCGCGGATGATCTTGGCGACCTTCTTCGCGTTCTCCTGGGAGATGCCCTCCTCGAGCGAGGCGAAGATCTTGTACTCCTTGCCGGAGGCCTGCGGTTCGCCCGCATCCAGGGCCTTCAGCGAGATGCCGCGCTTGATGAGCTTGGACTGGAAGACGTCGAGAATCGCGTTGACCCGCTCCTCGGAGTTGGCGCGCATCTCGATCTTCTCGCCGGACCAGGCGATCGACGCACCGACGTTCTTGAAGTCGTAGCGCTGCGAGATCTCCTTCGCGGCCTGGTTGAGGGCGTTGTCGACCTCCTGCCGCTCGACCTTCGAGACGATGTCGAAACTGGAGTCGGCCATATTGAGTTGGCTCCTCGTGCATAGATCCGTCAGGGGAGCGGCCCGGTGGCACCCGGGCCGGTGGCCGGGGACGGCCGCGCCGCCAGCCTAGTCATCCCGGACCCCGCAGGGGTGCTGCGAACCGAGTGGCGGACCACCCCTGGTCATCGGGTATGGTTTACGTCGTTGCCCCGGGGGATCTCGCAAGGGACCCGAGGCGACAACCCATGGCGGTGTGCCCGAGTGGCCAATGGGAGCGGACTGTAAATCCGTCGGCTTAGCCTACCCAGGTTCGAATCCTGGCGCCGCCACCGGACAAGGCCCCCGATCTTCGGATCGGGGGCCTTTCCGTTTGTGGCGCGGCGTGCGGCGCGGCCGTCGGATCAGGCTCCCGCCGCTTTCGCGACCGCTTCCGCCACCGGCGTGTCGCCGCCGGTCAGCTCCAGCGTGCGGCCCGCCGTCCCCGGCTCGTCCAGCAGCGCCGCCAGCACGGCCGCCACGTCGTCGCGCGTGACGTCGCCCCGGCCCGTGGAGTCCGCCAGGGCCACCCGGCCCGTGCCCGGCTCGTTCGTCAGCCGCCCCGGGCGCAGAATCGTCCAGTCCAGGCCGGGCCGGGAGCGGACGTCCGCGTCGGCGGCGCCCTTCGCACGCAGGTACGCGGCGAAGACCGGATCCGTGCCCTCCGGGGGCTCGCGGTCGGCGCCCATCGAGGAGACGACCACGAAGCGCCGCACCCCGGCCGCCTCGGCCGCGTCGGCGAAGAGCGAGGCCGCCGCACGGTCGACGGTGTCCTTGCGCTCCATGCCGCTGCCCGGGCCCGCGCCGGCCGCGAACACCGCGGCGTCCGCGCCCTCCAGATGCCGTGCCACGTCCCCGACCGTCGCCGACTCCAGGTCGCACACGACCGGTTCGGCACCTGCAGCGAGCAGATCGCCCGCCTGTTCCGTGCGGCGGATGACGCCCGCCACCTCGTCACCGCGCGCGGCGAGCAGCCGCTCCAGCCGCAGCGCGATCCGACCATGTCCACCTGCGATGACAATGCGCATGATGCGACCGTAGCCCGCTACCGGCGGTCAGGCCGGGTCCGCGCCGCGCGGCGCCTGCCGCGGCAGGTCCAGGGCCACCGCGGCCTGGGCGTCGCAGAACTCCCGCACCGCGCTTGTCCGCGCCACCACCCGCCCCCGGTGCACCACGAGCCGGCTGTAGCCCAGCGACAGGACCCCTGCGATCCCCGTGCCCCGCACCGCCAGCAGCTCCGCGGCCAGCACGACATCGATCCGCTGTGCAACGTCCAACTGCGGCTTGCGAATCGCCGTTTCGAACTGACCGATGTACGAGCCCGAGCAGAACACCCGC
>NZ_JBSFWU010000042.1:0-58809 GCF_053594995.1 Streptomyces sp. NPDC002536 | reverse complement strand
CAGTTCCCCGCGCCCCTGACGGGGCGCAACCGACGGCGGTGCGGTCCCGGGGTTACCCGGCACCGCACCGCACCGCCGAGCGATCCGCAGGATCAGTGGTGGGCGCCGCCCGCGGCCTCAAGGCGCTTGTAGGAGGCCTCGATCTCGGCCTCGGCCTCGGCGCGGCCGACCCAGTCGGCACCCTCGACGGACTTGCCGGGCTCGAGGTCCTTGTAGACCTCGAAGAAGTGCTGGATCTCCAGGCGGTCGAACTCCGACACGTGGTGGATGTCGCGCAGGTGCTCCACGCGCGGGTCGTTCGCCGGGACGCACAGCAGCTTGTCGTCGCCGCCGGCCTCGTCCGTCATGCGGAACATGCCGATGGCGCGGCACTTGATGAGGCAGCCGGGGAACGTCGGCTCGTCGAGGATGACCAGGGCGTCCAGCGGGTCGCCGTCCTCGCCGAGGGTGTTCTCGACGAAGCCGTAGTCGGCCGGGTAGCTGGTCGAGGTGAAGAGTCGGCGGTCCAGACGGATGCGACCGGTCTCGTGGTCCACCTCGTACTTGTTCCGCGAACCCTTCGGGATCTCGATGGTGACGTCGAACTCCACGGGTGGCTCCTTCATGATCAACACATACGTCTGGTGATGCGGTGATTAAGTGTCCCCCACGCAGTGGTGTGGTGGCGAAAGGGGCTGGTCCATGGTGCCCGAGGTGCTGCGACGGCAAGCCGGGCGGTGGCGGAACATCCCCCGAGCGCAGCGCCGTACGGTTCGGTTCGTCGCGGCGTCCACCGTCGCGGGTCTCGTGGTCGCGACCGGCGCGGTGGTGGCCGCCGGTCCCTGGGACTCGGGTCAGCGTAAGGCCGAACGGGAGCGGGCGGCTGCCGCTGCGCGAGCAGGTGGCGAGCGTCACGCTGCCGGAGACCCGTCCTCCGGTTCCGGTTCCGCGCCGCCCGTGCTGGTGGCGCTCGGCGCGGGCCGGCCGCCGGCCCGGGAGGCGCTCGCCGCGGCACTGGAACCGCTGCTGCAGGATTCCGCGCTGGGGGCGACGCATTCGGCGTCCGTCGTCGACGTGCAGTCCGGTGACGAGCTCTACGGCACCGGGCAGGACGTCGCGTACACCCCCGCCTCCACGATCAAGCTCGCCACGGCGGCCGCCGCGCTCTCCGCGCTCGGTCCGGAGCACCGCATCGAGACCACGGTGGTGGCGGCGGGATCCGACGGCATCGTCCTCGTGGGCGGCGGCGACTCGACGCTGACGGCGCTCCCCGCGCAGGGCGAGGGGCCGCGGTTCGCGAGCCTGCGCGACCTGGCGGACGCTACGGCGAAGGCGCTCAAGGCGCGGGGGACGAGCCGTACGAAGCTGGCGTACGACACCTCGCGCTACTCCGGTCCCGTACTGCACTCGATCGGGCCCAACGACAACATCGCGCCCGTCACCGCCCTGATGGTGGACGAGGGCCGCCTGGACGGCTCGGACAAGGGCCCCGCCGAGCGCTCGGCGGACCCGGCGGGCGATGCGGCCCGCAAGTTCGCCGGGCTGCTGCACGAGCGGGGCGTCGAGGTCGACGGCGACCCGGCGGAGGCCCGCGCGGACGCGTCCGCGCAGCGCATCGCGGCGGTCTCCTCCGCACCGCTGTCGGCACTGGTCGAACGGGCGCTGACCAACAGCGACAACGACATCGCCGAGGCGCTCGCCCGGCAGACCGCGCTCGCCTCCGGGCAGCCGGCGAGCTTCGAGGGCGCGGCGAAGGCGGTCACGGACCGGCTGGGGAGGCTGGGACTGCCGTCCGGCCCGGCCAGGATCGCGGACGGCAGCGGCCTGGACCGCACGGACCAGGTCCCGGCGGCCCTGCTCTCCCGGATCCTCGCCCGCGCCGCGGACCCCGCCCACCCCGAACTCCGCCCGCTCCTCACGGGCCTTCCCGTGGCCGGCTTCACGGGCACCCTGCGCGACCGGTACGCCTCCGGCGACGGCGGCAGGGGCGTGGTCCGGGCCAAGACGGGCACCCTGACAGGCGTGAACACCCTGGCGGGCACGGTGGTCGACGCCGACGGACGGCTGCTGACGTTCGCCTTCATGGCGGGCGGCACGGCGGATCCGGACGCCGCCCAGCGTGCCCTGGACCACCTGGCGTCCACCCTGGCGGGGTGCGGCTGCCGCCCCGCAGGGGCGGGGTAACCCCTCCACCTCGGCCGTGCGCAGCACGTACCGTGAAAGCCATGACGAGCATCGGTGATGCGGAGATGGTCGACTGGAAGCTCGCGGTGGCCACCGCGACGCGCCTGGTGAAGCCGGGGCCCGAGGTCAGCCGGGAGGAGGCGCGCGAGGTCGTTGCGGAGCTGCGGCGGCACGCGAAGGCCTCGGAGCGGCACGTCCGGGAGTTCACGCGGATGACGTCGGCGGGGGAGGGCGCCGACACCCCGGTCCTGGTCGTGGACCGGGCCGGCTGGGTCCAAGCCAACGTCGCGGGTTTCCGCGCGATCCTGGGCCCGCTGCTGGAGAAGATGCAGGACCGCCGCGGCAATGTGCCCGGCGGCGCCGTCCTGGGCGCGGTCGGCGGCAAGGTGACCGGGGTCGAGCTCGGCATGCTGCTGTCGTTCCTGGCCTCGCGCGTGCTGGGCCAGTACGAGACGTTCGCCCCGGGCACCCGGGACCTGCCGGGCTCCCCGGCGGGCGGCGGCCGGCTGCTGCTGGTGGCTCCCAACATCGTCCAGGTCGAGCGCGAGCTGGAGGTGGACCCGCACGACTTCCGGCTGTGGGTGTGCCTGCACGAGGAGACGCACCGCACCCAGTTCACGGCGGTGCCCTGGCTGCGCGACCACATCGAGGGCGAGATCCAGGCGTTCCTCGGCGAGACCGAGGTCGACCCGGTCACGCTGCTGGAGCGGATCCGCGAGGCCGCGCAGTCGCTGGCGGGCGGCAGGCCGCCGGAGGAGGACGGGGAGGGCCGCGCGGGCCGCAGCATCGTGGAGCTGGTCCAGACGCCCGCCCAGCGCGAGATCCTGGGCCGTCTGACGGCCGTGATGTCCCTGCTGGAGGGGCACGCCGATTATGTGATGGACGGGGTCGGGCCGCGCGTCGTACCTTCCGTCGTCGAGATCCGGGAGAAGTTCCAGAAGCGCCGGGCCACCGGTGCCGGCCGCCTGGACGCGGCCCTGCGCAAGCTGCTGGGCCTGGACGCCAAGCTGCGGCAGTACCGTGATGGTGAGCGTTTCGTCCGGGCCGTCGTGGACGAGGTCGGCATGGAGGGCTTCAACCGCGTGTGGACGTCCCCGAACACGCTGCCCACCAAGGCCGAGATCGCCAAACCGGCGGACTGGATCGCGCGGGTGCACCGGCATCCCGAGGGGTGAGCCGATCGCGCCCCGTGACGGATGAACGCTCCCGTAATCACCCGTCCGAGGGACCGTGTGCCAAGGGTGGGCGTGCGATGCTCGGGTAAAGGCTCATCTCTGTCACCATCGACGCACACAGCGTGACGGAACCCGGGGGCCAGTACTGCAGTCGTGCGGCTCCCGCACCCCCCTCCAATGGAATGATTGGACACACGGACATGGGTCCACACCCCGCGGTCGCGGCGATACGCCTGGCGGTCCGCCGCGTACTCCACGACGTCCTCACCCTGACGCCGCCCGCCTCCGTCCCCTCCGCCGCCGGTGACCGGTCGCCGCTCGTCCTGGTCGCCTGCTCCGGCGGCGCCGACTCCATGGCGCTCGCCTCCGCCCTCGCCTTCGAAGCCCCCCGGCTCGGCGTCCGGGCCGGCGGCGTGACCGTCGACCACGGCCTCCAGGAGGGATCCGACCTCCGGGCCTCGGAGGTCGCGATCCGGCTCGCCTCCTTCGGCCTGGACCCCGTGGAGACCGTGACGGTGACGGTCGGCAGGGACGGCGGTCCCGAGGCCGCCGCCCGTGACGCGCGCTACGCCGCCCTCGACGCCGTCGCCGACCGGTACGGCGCCGCCGCCGTCCTCCTCGGCCACACCCGCGACGACCAGGCGGAGACGGTGCTGCTGGGGCTGGCCCGCGGATCCGGCATCCGCTCCCTGTCCGGCATGGCCACCGCCTCCGGCGTCGGCGGCCGCTACCGGCGGCCCTTCCTGGGCCTGGACCGCCAGACGGCCCGCAAGGCGTGCCTGGTCCAGTCGCTGCCCGTCTGGGACGACCCGCACAACGTCGACCCCGCCTACACCCGCTCCCGGGTCCGCCACGAGGCCCTGCCCGTCCTGGAGAAGGCCCTGGGCAAGGGCGTCGTCGAGGCCCTCGCCCGCACCGCCCAGCTCTCCCGGGACGACGCCGACGCCCTCGACTCCTGGGCGGCCGCCGTGGAGCCGTCCGTACGGGACGACGCCGGCGGCCTGGAGGTCGCGGGGCTCTTCGCCCTGCCCCCCGCGGTGCGCCGCCGGGTCATCCGCCGCGCGGTCATCGAGGCGGGCTCTCCGGCCGGTTCGCTCTTCGCCCGGCACATCGAGGAAGTCGACCGGCTGATCACCGGCTGGCGCGGCCAAGGAGCGATCAACCTGCCCGGGCGCGTCGCGGTTCGCAGGCAGGGTGGCAGACTGGTCCTTCGGCAGGGCTGATCCGAACGGTGCCGAGCGGACCTCGGAGCCGGTCTTCCGGAAGCCAGATGAGCCTTAACCAAGCGAGAGTGGCGCGGGTGGACGACAAGGACATGGGCACCGACCTGAAGTCGGTGCTCATCACCAAGGAAGAGATCGACGCGAAGCTGGCAGAGCTGGCCGCGAAGATCGACGTGGAGTACGCGGGCAAGGACCTGCTCATCGTCGGCGTCCTCAAGGGCGCCGTGATGGTGATGGCGGACCTGGCGCGTGCCCTGTCCAACCCCGTCACCATGGACTGGATGGCGGTGTCCTCGTACGGCGCGGGCACCCAGTCCTCCGGCGTGGTGCGCATCCTCAAGGACCTCGACACCGACATCAAGGGCAAGCACGTCCTGATCGTCGAGGACATCATCGACTCCGGCCTGACGCTGTCGTGGCTGCTGTCGAACCTGGGTTCGCGCGAGCCCGCCTCGCTCAACGTCGTGACCCTGCTGCGCAAGCCGGAGGCCGCCAAGGTGGCCATCGACGTCAAGTGGGTCGGCTTCGACATTCCGAACGAGTTCGTCGTCGGTTATGGTCTCGACTTCGCGGAGAAGTACCGCAACCTGCCCTTCGTGGGCACGCTCGCGCCGCACGTCTACGGCGGCTGAACGCGGGCGGCCCCGGCACCACCGGGCCCTGCGGCCGTGCGGGAACCCTTGCCGGGTTCCCGCCGTTGGAGCAGGGCAGGACGGCTTTGTTGACCGTCTCCGGCGGCATCGGGTGACAATGCTGGGGTACCGTCCGAAGGTAAGTCTTTTCTTTTCAAGCTTTCAAGGTCGACTAGGACACCGCACGCACTGGCATCCCGCACCGGGATGACCGTGCCTCACTGTGGCAGGAGGGACGGGGCGCACGCGCCCCGTATGGATGGACGTGAAGCGCTACTTCCGTGGGCCAGTCATGTGGATCGTGCTGGCCGTCCTCGCCGTGGTCGTGTTGATGCAGGTCGTCGGCTCGTCCGGCGGCTACAAGTCGGTGGACACCAGTCAAGTCATCCATGCGATCGACAAGAACCAGGTGAAGTCGGCCGAGCTGACGACCGGCGACGAGAACAAGATCAAGGTTGAGCTCAAAGACGGTGTGAAGGTCAAGGGCTCCAGCAAGATCCAGGCGAACTACATCGGCGACCAGGGCGTCGAGATCTCCAAGGATCTGCAGGCCAAGGCCGATGACGACGACCCGAAGACGCTGCCCGACGGGTACAACGTCTCGACGTCGAAGCAGAACCCGTTCATCGGTGTGCTGCTCTCGCTGCTGCCCTTCGTCCTGATCGTCGTGGTGTTCCTGTTCCTGATGAATCAGATGCAGGGCGGCGGCTCCCGGGTGATGAACTTCGGGAAGTCCAAGGCCAAGCTGATCACCAAGGACACCCCGAAGACCACCTTCTCCGACGTGGCCGGTGCGGACGAGGCCGTCGAGGAGCTCCACGAGATCAAGGAGTTCCTGCAGGAGCCCGCCAAGTTCCAGGCCGTCGGCGCCAAGATCCCCAAGGGTGTGCTGCTCTACGGCCCGCCCGGTACGGGCAAGACGCTGCTCGCGCGCGCCGTCGCCGGCGAGGCGGGCGTGCCGTTCTACTCGATCTCCGGCTCCGACTTCGTCGAGATGTTCGTCGGTGTGGGTGCCTCCCGGGTCCGTGACCTGTTCGAGCAGGCCAAGGCCAACGCCCCGGCCATCGTCTTCGTCGACGAGATCGACGCCGTCGGCCGGCACCGCGGTGCGGGCCTCGGCGGCGGTCACGACGAGCGCGAGCAGACGCTGAACCAGCTGCTCGTCGAGATGGACGGCTTCGACGTCAAGGGCGGCGTCATCCTGATCGCGGCCACCAACCGGCCCGACATCCTCGACCCGGCGCTGCTGCGCCCGGGCCGCTTCGACCGGCAGATCGCCGTCGACCGCCCGGACATGCAGGGCCGTCTGGAGATCCTCAAGGTCCACCAGAAGGGCAAGCCGGTCGCCCCGGACGTCGACCTCGCGGCCGTCGCCCGCCGGACCCCCGGCTTCACCGGTGCCGATCTGTCGAACGTGCTGAACGAGGCCGCCCTGCTGACGGCCCGCAGCGACAAGAAGCTGATCGACAACCACATGCTGGACGAGGCGATCGACCGCGTCGTGGCCGGCCCGCAGAAGCGGACCCGGATCATGTCGGACAAGGAGAAGAAGATCACCGCGTACCACGAGGGCGGACACGCCCTGGTCGCGGCGGCCTCCCCGAACTCCGACCCGGTGCACAAGATCACGATCCTGTCCCGCGGCCGTGCGCTGGGCTACACCATGGTCCTGCCGGACGAGGACAAGTACTCGACCACGCGCAACGAGATGCTCGACCAGCTGGCCTACATGCTGGGCGGCCGCGCGGCCGAGGAGCTGGTCTTCCACGACCCGACCACGGGTGCGGCCAACGACATCGAGAAGGCCACGGCCACGGCCCGTGCGATGGTCACCCAGTACGGCATGACCGAGCGCCTCGGCGCGATCAAGTTCGGCTCCGACAACTCCGAGCCCTTCCTGGGCCGCGAGATGTCGCACCAGCGCGACTACTCGGAAGAGGTCGCCGCGCTGGTCGACGAAGAGGTCAAGAAGCTGATCGAGACCGCGCACAACGAGGCCTGGGAGATCCTCGTCGAGAACCGTGACGTGCTCGACAACCTCGTTCTGGCCCTCCTGGAGAAGGAGACGCTGAACAAGGAGGAGATCGCCGAGATCTTCCGGCACGTGGTCAAGCGCCCGGCCCGCCCGGCCTGGACCGGCTCCTCCCGCCGGACCCCGTCCACCCGCCCGCCGGTGCTCTCCCCGAAGGAGCTCGCGCCGAGCAACGGCGGAGTGACCATGGAGAAGGTCGAGCTCCCGCAGGACGGCCCCGGCACCGAGGGCTGATCCGCCCGGCCCCCCGGGGCCCGGAATGGATGCCGCGTCACCCAGGTTTTAGCCTTGGGGGCGCGGCATCGTGCTTTTCTCCCGATCCGCACGCGTGCACACACGCCGTCGCGCAGTAGAGAACCGAGAGAACGAGGCAACTCCATGACCGACCCGGTGACGCTGGACGCCGAGCACTCCGTCGGCGGATTCGACGAGAAGCGGGCCGAGAACGCCGTCCGAGAACTGCTGATCGCGGTCGGGGAGGATCCGGACCGGGAGGGGCTGCGCGAGACGCCGGCCCGGGTGGCGCGCGCGTACAAGGAGATATTCGCCGGCCTGTGGCAGGAGCCGCAGGACGTGCTGACGACGACCTTCGACCTGGGCCACGACGAGATGGTGCTGGTCCGCGACATCGAGGTCTACAGCACCTGCGAGCACCACCTGGTGCCGTTCCACGGAGTGGCGCACGTCGGGTACATCCCGGCGACGAGCGGCAAGATCACGGGCCTGTCGAAGCTGGCCAGGCTGGTGGACGTCTACGCCCGCCGCCCTCAGGTGCAGGAGCGGCTGACGACGCAGATCGCCGACTCGCTGATGGAGATCCTCGAACCGCGCGGCGTCGTCGTCGTGATCGAGTGCGAGCACATGTGCATGTCCATGCGGGGCATCCGGAAGCCCGGGGCCAAGACGCTCACGTCCGCGGTCCGGGGCCAGCTGCGCGACCCCGCGACGCGCGCCGAGGCGATGAGCCTGATCATGTCGTCCCGCTGAGCGCGGCGGGGCGCCCGGAACCGGGCGCCCCGAGGTGGCCGTCAGGCGGAGAGCCGGCTGCCCATCCACTGCAGCGTGCCGGGGATCTCCCGGCGCCACGTGTTGAAGTTGTGGCCGCCGCTGTCGAGGATCATCGACGAGACCCGGGTCGGCTTCTTGGCCGCCAGGCCGATGAACTTCATCGTGTCCGCGTAGTTGTGCTCGCCCTGCTTGCTGCTGGTCACCAGCAGCGAGACGGGCGGAAGCGGCTCGTTCTTCAGCCGCCAGAACAGGTCGTTCTCCTTCTCCAGCTTCTTGCTGCCGCCGAAGAGGTCACCGGTGGTCGGGTCCTGGAGGGCCTTGTAGTAGCCGGACAGCGCGGCCGCGGCGCCGTAGGAGTCGGGGTGGCGCATGGCGAACTTCAGCGCGCAGTAGCCGCCGGTCGAGTCGCCGATCATGCCCCAGTTGGCGGCCTTGTCGCCGATCCGGTACTGCTGGGACAGCGCCTTGCGCAGGTCCTTGGTGAAGAAGGTCTCGGTCTGGGGGCCGTTGGGTATGTCGATGCACTCCGTGTCCCGGGGCGGGGCGACGGTCGGCCGCATCATCACCAGGATGGTGGGCTGCATCTTCTTCTCTTTGGCCAGCTTCTGCGCGGTCTGCGGGTAGTGCAGGCCCTTGTAGAGCGCCTCCGCGGTGCCCGGGAAACCGGTCAGCACGACCGAGGCGGGAAAGGTCTTGTGGGCGTACTGGGGCTGAAAGTACTCCGGCGGCAGGTAGACGTAGGCCGGGCTGCTGATCTTGGACTCGACGCCCCGGACATTGACCTTCTCGACCTTGCCCGCGATGCGCGGCACCGTGCCGTGGCCCTTGATCTGCGCGACGCCGACGACCTGGACCGGCGTGTGGGCGGCGCTGTGGTCGACGACCACGCCCTCGCCCTTCTCCAGGCCGAAGAGGTCGGCCCAGGAGGCGAAGAAGCCGAAGGACTGGTTCGCCCACAGCCCGATGGCGGCGAACATGGTCAGCTGGGTGGCGAGCAACATGCCGACCCGGCCCAGGACGCCTCCGACGCTCTTCCTGCCCAGGCGGGGCCAGAGCCAGATGGTCAGAGCGAAGAGCAGTACTGCTGCCACGATGGCGAGCAGCAGAACCGCCATGCTGGTGAGACCCATGAGGTGCTTTCTGCCGTTTTCTGCCGAGCGACCCGGTCCCGGGTCGCGGAATGGTTACTTCTTTCCGGGCTTGGCCCCCGGCGGAACCTCAGCCCCGAAACCGTCGTCCTACAGGGCGCACATTGTCCGGGCACAGCCTCCACATGGCGCAGGCCCACTCGACATGGACGACGGGAAGAGATGTCTGTCAGGGTAGATGGCAAAAAGTCCGACGAGGTTCCTCAGGGACCCAAGTGGCTGTCGGGGCTTGCGCGTATCGCCAAGGGGCCGAGGCCGGAGAAGGTACCCGCAGTCGTGGGCACCGTCGCCGCGCTCGTCGGGCTGCTGAACATCGCGTCCGGCGTCGTCCCGCGTTTCCGGTTGAGCCGGGCCCACACCTTTGCCGAGGTGCTGCCCGGCACGGTGACCCAGCTGGCCGCGGCCGGCTCGATCATCGTCGGCATTCTGCTGTTGATGCTCGCCCACGGCCTCAAGCGCGCCAAGAAGCGTGCCTGGCAGGCGGCCGTGCTGCTGCTGCCGCTCGGTGCGGCCGCGCAGCTGATCTACCGCCACAACCGTCCGGGCGCCGTCCTCTCCATTCTGCTGTTCATCTACCTCCTGCGCCACAAGAAGTCCTTCGCAGCGCTGCCGGACCCGCGCAGCCGCTGGAAGTGGGTGGCCAACCTGATCCTCATGGGCGGCGTCAGCTTCGTCCTCGGCTGGATCATCGTCGGCGCGCACCCGGACCAGATGGTCGGTGACCCGTCCGTGCTGGAGCAGGTCGAGCACGTCGTCTGGGGCCTCTTCGGCTTCGAGGGCTCGATCCGCTACACCGACCACGTCGACTACACCGTCGGCTACTCCCTCGGGGCCCTCGGCCTGTTGACCGTCGCCACCACCGCCTACCTGGCCTTCCGCCCCGAGCTGCCGGCTGCCGTCCTGACCGACGCCGACGAGGACAAGCTGCGCGAGCTGCTGGACAAGCACGGCGCCCGCGACTCGCTCGGCCACTTCGCGCTGCGCCGCGACAAGAGCGTCGTCTTCTCCCCGAGCGGCAAGGCCGCCGTCTCCTACCGCGTCGTCTCCGGCGTGATGCTGGCCAGCGGCGACCCCATCGGCGACGTCGAGGCCTGGCCGGGCGCGATCGAGCAGTTCATGGAGCTGGCCAAGAAGTACTCCTGGACCCCGGCCGTCAACGGCTGCAGCGAGACCGGCGGCGAGGTCTGGACCCGCGAGACCGGGCTGGACGCCCTGGAGATGGGCGACGAGGCCATCGTCGACGTGGCCGACTTCAGCCTGAGCGGCCGCTCCATGCGCAACGTCCGCCAGATGGTCAAGCGCATCGAGCGCAACGGCTACACCACCAAGGTGCGCCGCGTCGGCGATCTCTCCGCCGAGGAGCTGGAGATCGTCCAGAAGGCCGCCGGCGCCTGGCGCGACACCGAGGAGGAGCGCGGCTTCTCCATGGCGCTGGGCCGGATCGGCGACCCGAAGGACCTGGACGCCATCATCGCCACCGCCCACCGGGACCCGGAGGAGGGCGAGGAGGCCCCGTTCGGCGACCTCAAGGCCATGCAGCACTACGTGCCGTGGGGCAAGGACGGCTCCTCGCTGGAGCTCATGCGCCGTGACCGCAGCGCGGACCCGGGCATGAACGAGCTGCTGATCGTCGCCTTCCTCCAGGCCGCGCCCGACCTGAAGATCAAGCGGATGTCGCTGAACTTCGCGTTCTTCCGCTCCGCCCTGGAGCGCGGCGGCAAGCTGGGCGCCGGCCCGGTCGTGCGCATCCAGCGCGCGGTGCTGCTGTTCCTCTCGCGCTGGTTCCAGATCGAGTCGCTGTACAAGTTCAACGAGAAGTTCCGCCCCCGCTGGGAGCCGCGCTTCATCGTCTTCCCGAACAGCCGCGACCTGCCCCGCATCGGCTTCGCGATGATGCAGGCCGAGGGCTTCCTGGAGCTGCCGAGGCTGCTGCGCCGCCGCCCGGCCGCGCCGAAGCCGTCCGGCCTGGAGTCGCACGTCGGCGACCCGGAGGAGGTCACCCGCGCGGCGTGACGGCCGTGCGCGCGACGCCATGACGAGGGCGCCTTCCCCACAGCGGGGAGGGCGCCCTCGCCGCATGTCCGGCCCCGGCCCGCGGGCGGACGGCACAGGCCCCGCGGCACGCCCTAGGCTGGGTGCATGAGTACGTTGCGCGGCCGTACCAGGCCGGTCGGACTGCCCGAGTGGGACCGTTGTGCGGTGATGGGCGTGGTCAACGTCACGCCCGACTCGTTCTCGGACGGCGGGCGCTGGTTCGACCCGGCAGCGGCCGTCAAGCGCGGCTTCGACCTGGTGGCGGGCGGCGCCGACCTGGTGGACGTGGGCGGCGAGTCGACCCGCCCGGGCGCCGTGCGGGTCGACGAGAGCGAGGAGCTGCGCCGGGTGGTCCCGGTGGTCCGCGAGCTGGCCGGCGAGGGCGTGGTGGTGTCGGTGGACACCATGCGCGCGAGCGTCGCGGAGGCGGCGATCGAGGCAGGTGCGGTGCTGGTCAACGATGTGAGCGGCGGGCTCGCCGACCCGGCGATGGTGCCCGTGGTGGCGACGGCCGGGGTGCCCTTCGTGGTGATGCACTGGCGGGGCTTCAGCCAGGACATGAACAGCCGGGCGGTCTACCGGGACGTGGTCGGCGAGGTGCTCGCCGAGCTGCGGCAGCGGGTGGACGCGGTGGTCGCGGGTGGCATCGGGCCGGACCGGATCGTGGTGGACCCCGGGCTGGGCTTCGCCAAGAACGCCGAGCACGACCTGGCGCTGGTCGCCCACCTGGGCCGGTTCCGGGCGGAGCTGGAGCTGCCGATGCTGGTGGCCGCGTCCCGCAAGCGGTTCCTGGGCCGGGTGCTGGCCGGGGAGGCGGGCGATCCGCCGCCGCCCGCCCGGGAGCGGGACGCCGCGACCGCCGCGGTCTCGGCCCTCGCCGCGCGCGAGGGCGCCTGGGCGGTCCGGGTGCACGAGGTCGGGGCCAGCGCGGACGCCGTGCGGGTGGTACGTGCCGTGGAGGGAGCCGCGTGACCTCGGTCCCGACGGACAGCGAGCAGGTCGAGCGGGCCAACACCGCGCTCTACGAGGCGGTGGAGCGCGGCGACACGACGGCGATGGACCGGCTGTGGCTGGACGACCCCGAGGTCGAGGTGTCCTGTGTGCACCCGGGCTGGCCGGTGCTGCGCGGGCGGAGCGAGGTCCTCCGGTCGTACGCCCTGATCATGGCGAGCACCGAGTACATCCAGTTCTTCCTGACGGACGTCGAGGTGGCGGTGGCCGGTGACACGGCCCTGGTGACGTGCACCGAGAACATCCTCAGCGGCGGCCCGGCCGAGTCGGAGGGCGAGCTGGGGCCGCTGGTGGGCCAGCTGGTCGTGGCGACCAACGTGTTCCGGCGCAGCGGCGACGAGTGGCGGATCTGGTCCCACCACGGCTCCCCGGTCCTCGCGAGCGAGGACGAGGAGGAGCCTGAGGACGGCGAGGCCCCGGGGCCGTCCGCGGCGTGATGCGGAGCGCTTCGGGGTGTGTCGGGGGCACGTTCGGGGCGTGTTCGAGGCGTCAGTGTGAGGGATATGTGATCACTCGTTCGAGCTGAATGCGGGCCGGGTAAGGGTGGATCACGGGGCCTCCGGGTAAGCGCGGCGGGAGTCGGCTAGCACCGCGCGCGCTCCTTGTCCATAGCCCCCGTGGGCGAGCGCTGTCGGTGCTCGCAGGTAGATTCGAAGTGGGCGACCCGGCCCCGAGGGGATGGGACGCACCCCGTCCCGACGACCAGCAGGAGTGATTCGTGTGGATCGTGTCGCGCTGCGCGGCTTGAAGGCTCGCGGCCACCACGGGGTCTTCCCCCGCGAACGCGAGGAGGGCCAGACCTTCATCGTGGACCTGGTGCTGAGCCTGGACACCCGGCCCGCCGCGGCCTCCGACGACCTCACGAAGACGGTCCACTACGGCATCGTGGCGGAGGAGGTCGCCGCGATCGTCGAGGGCGAGCCGGTCGACCTCATCGAGACGCTCGCCGAGCGGATCGCCCAGCAGTGCCTCAAGCACGATCCGGTGCGGGAGGTGGAGGTCGTCGTGCACAAGCCCGACGCCCCGATCACCGTGCCCTTCGACGATGTGACGGTCACGATCACCCGGAGCCGAGTATGAGCAGCAGCGACCCGACCGTGCAGCCGGTGCCCGCCTCCGTGGTGGAGCAGGTGGATGCCGCCGATGTGACGTTGAGCAATCCCCAGTGGGCCGTGATCTCCCTGGGCAGCAATCTGGGCAACCGCCTGGAGACGCTGCAGGGCGCGGTCGACGCGCTGGAGGACACCCCGGGCCTGCGGGTGAAGGCGGTGTCCCCGGTGTACGAGACGGAGCCCTGGGGCGTGACCCCGGGCTCGCAGCCGTCCTACTACAACGCGGTCGTCCTGGTGAAGACGACGCTCCCGCCGGATTCCCTGCTGGAGCGCGGCCACGCCATCGAGGAGGCCTTCGAGCGCGTGCGCGACGAGCGCTGGGGCCCGCGGACGATCGACGTCGACATCGTCACCTACCAGGACGTGATCTCCGACGACCCCCGGCTGACGCTGCCGCATCCGCGCGCGCACGAACGTGCCTTCGTGCTGGCTCCGTGGTACGACGTGGATCCGGAGGCTGTTGTTCCGGGCCGTGGCCGGGTGGCCGAACTGCTGGACGCGCTCGGCCGCGAGGGCGTCGAGCCCCGGGCCGACCTGGAACTCCGACTGCCCGACTGACCGTTGGGCGTAGTGGTTTTTCCCGTGTACGAGAACGAAGGACGACGAGGGGCGACGGACAGGTGAAGCAGCTGCGGATCGGAGTACTGGCCGGCCTGTTCGTCGTGGCCGGGGTGGTCTCCTGGGGCGGCGCCCGGCTGTGGGACGCCTTCGGCACGCTGCCGAGCGTGCCCGTGGCGGCTCCGATCGTCCTCGCGGTCATCGCCGTGGTCCTCGCGGCGACGGCCCTCTCGCTGCGCGCCCGGCTGCGGGCGCAGCGCGAGCGGCGCCCCGGCGCCAAGGGCGTCGACCCGCTGCTGGCGGCCCGCGCGGTCGTCTTCGGCCAGGCGAGCGCCCTGGTCGCGGCCCTGGTGGCCGGCATGTACGGCGGCGTCGGAGCCTTCCTCCTCATCGACGGCGTCCAGGCCCCGGCCCGCCGCGACCAGGCGATCTACGCCGGCGCATCGGTCCTGGCGGGCGCGTGCGTGATAGCGGCGGCGTTCTTCATGGAGCGCGTCTGCAAACTCCCGGAGGATGAGGACGAGGAAGGCAACGGGGGCGCAACCCGGGCGTAGAACCGCGCCCCGAAGGGGCGCGGGGAACTGCGCGACAAGCCACAGCGCACCCGCACCCGACTACGAACCCGGCACGGTAGCCACATCCACCTCGCTGCGCGCAGCGCCCACGGCATCGGCCCCGATCGACCTCCGCAGCGCCTCGTGCAGCCGGGCAGGGGTGAGCACCCCCACGAAGTGATCGGCACCGTCCCCGCCGAGCACCGCGATCCACCCGGCGTCGTGCTGCAGCATCGTGCTGAACGCCTGCTTCAGCGAAGCTCCCACCGGTACCCAGGCATCCATGCGCCGCGCATGGTCCCGCACCGTGCCGCTGCCCCCGTGGAGCGCCCCCGCGTCCACCCACCCGTGCAGGTGGTCCTGGTCGTCGAGGACCACGGCCCACCGAGCCCCCTCCCGGGCGAGCCGCGCAGCGGCCTCCGGCAGCCGGTCCTCCAGGTGCACCACCGGCGGCTGCTCCAGGTCGCCCGCCTCGATCGCGGTGACGGAGAGCCGCTTGAGCCCCCGGTCCGCCCCGACGAAGTCGGCCACGTACGGCGTGGCCGGCGCCCCCAGCACCGCAGCCGGTGCGTCGAACTGTTCGATGCGCCCGTTCCCGTACACCGCGATGCGGTCGCCCAGCCGGACGGCCTCCTCGATGTCGTGGGTGACGAAGAGCACGGTCTTGCGGACCTGCGACTGCAGCCGCAGGAACTCGTTCTGCAGCCGTTCGCGCACCACGGGGTCGACGGCGCCGAAGGGCTCGTCCATCAGCAGGACGGGCGGGTCCGCGGCCAGGGCGCGGGCCACTCCGACGCGCTGGCGCTGGCCGCCGGAGAGCTGGTCGGGGTAGCGGTCGCCGTAGACGGCCGGGTCGAGGCCGACCAGGTCGAGCAGCTCCGCCGCCCGCTCACGGGCCTTCCTGCGCTGCCAGCCGAGCAGATGCGGCACGGTGGCCGTGTTCTCCAGCACCGTCTTGTGCGGGAAGAGGCCCACCTGCTGGATGACGTAGCCGATGCGGCGGCGCAGCTCGACGGGGTCGACGTCCGCGATGTCCTCGCCGTTCACCAGGATGCGGCCGCTGCTCGGCTCGATCAGCCGGTTGACCATCTTCATCGTGGTGGTCTTGCCGCACCCCGACGGTCCGACGAGCGTGACGAGCTCGCCCTCCGCCACCTCGAAGGACAGGTCGTCCACGGCGGTCGTGCCGTCGGCGAAGCGTTTGGTCACGTGCTCGAAGCGGATCATGACACCCCATTGTGGTCGAACAATGTTGCTGCCGGATGGCAGGAGGCCTCGCCGGAGGCGATTGTCGGTGCCGGAGGTTAGGGTCGCCAGTAACCGACGGTGAATGCCGAGGGGGAGGTGAGCGCACGCATGGCGGCGAACGGGAACTGCCTGATCACCAACGACTGGATCTGCGGTGAGTACGTGCGGACGCGGGGGCAGGAGCTCACGGATGCCGTGCTGCAGCACATCGGCATCACGGTGGCATCGGTCGCGCTGGGGCTGCTGGTCGCCCTGCCGCTGGCCCTGCTGGCGCGCAGACGGCGCAGCGTGGCGGGCCCGGTCCTCGGGCTGACCACGGTGCTCTACACGGTGCCGTCGCTGGCGATGTTCTCTCTGCTGGTGCCGGTGTTCGGGCTGTCGGCGGCCGTCGTGGTGACGGGCCTGGTGCTGTATTCGCTGACGATCCTCGTGCGCAACATCCTGGCCGGCCTGGCCGCCGTCCCGGAGGAGGCCCGTGAGGCGGCACGCGGCATGGGCTACGGGCCGGTCCGGCTGCTGTTCGGCGTCGAACTCCCGCTGGCCCTGCCCGCCTTGATGGCCGGCCTGCGGATCGCCACGGTCTCCACCGTCTCGCTCACCACGGTGGGCGCGATCATCGGATACGGCGGCCTGGGGAATCTGATCTATGACGGCATGCGCAGCTATTTCAAGGCGCAGGTGCTCACGGCCTCGGTGCTGTGCGTGGTCCTCGCCGTCGGGGCGGATGTGCTGCTGCTGCTGGTCCAGCGGCTGCTGACGCCGTGGACGCGTACGCGCAGGCGTACGGGCCGCCGTGCCGGACGGCCCGCCGGCACCGAGGCGGTGGCGGCCTGATGGACGTCGTCACGAAGACCTGGACCTGGCTGTCCACCGGCTCCCACTGGACGGGCGCGGAGGGTGTGTGGCACAGGCTCGGCCAGCATCTCTTCCTCACCGTCGCATGCCTGTTGATCTCGTGTGCGATCGCGCTGCCCGTGGCCGTGCTGCTCGGCCACCTGGGCCGCGGCGGCGCGTTGGCGGTGAACATCTCCAACGCGGGGCGCGCGGTGCCGACGTTCGCGGTGCTGGTGCTGTTGCTGCTCAGCCCGCTGGGTACGCATGGTTCGTGGCCCACCGTCATCGCGCTGGTCCTGTTCGCGATACCGCCGTTGCTCACCAACGCCTATGTGGGCATGCGCGAAGTGGACCGGGGCGTCGTGGAGGCCGCCCGCGGCATGGGTATGACGGGCCGTCAGATAGTGGCCCGGGTCGAACTGCCGCTGGCCTTCCCGTTCATCGTCACCGGCATCCGCTCCGCGGCCGTCCAGGTCGTGGCCACGACGACGCTGGCCGCACTGCCCGGGGGCGGCGGCCTCGGGCGCATCATCACCGCCGGTTTCCGGCTCACCGACACCGCACAGGTGGTGGCCGGCGCCCTGCTCGTGGCCGTGCTGGCCCTGCTGGTCGAGGGCGTCTTCGTCCTCGCGCAGCGCGGGCTGGACCCACTGCGCCGGCGCCACGGCCGCCCCGACGGAATGGAGTACGCATGACCAGGACCCCGCGCAGGGCGCGGACCGCCCGCGCCCTGCCGGCGGCGATAGGCGCCGTGGCCCTGACGGCCGGCCTCGCCGCGTGCGGCGGCAACAGCCTGGAGAAGTCCGGCGAGGGCGGCGGCTCCGGCGGGGGCTCGGGCTCGCTGGTGATCGGATCGGCGTCGTTCACCGAGTCCAAGGTGCTCGCGGAGATATATGCGGGGCTGCTGAAGGACGCCGGATATTCGACCTCGATCAAGACCGTCGATGCGCGTGAGCTGTATGAACCGGCGCTGGAGAAGGGGCAGGTCGATGTCGTCCCGGAGTATGCGGCGACGCTCGCGGAATTCCTGAACAAGAAGCAGAACGGCAAGGACGCCCCCGCCGTCGCTTCCCCCGATGCCGATGCGACGGTGAAGGCCCTGCGCAAACTCGCCGAGCCGCGCGGCCTCAAGGTGCTCGACCCGGGCCGGGCGGTCGATCAGAACGCCTTCGCCGTCACGGCCGAGTTCGCGGAGAAACACCACCTCAAGACGCTTTCCGATCTTGGAAAGTCGGGGGAGGCGGTACGCATCGCGGCCGGTGACGAATGCTCCCAGCGGCCCTTCTGCCGGCCGGGTCTGGAGAAGACCTACGGGATCAAGGTCACCGGCATCGACCCGCTGGAGGTCGGCAGCACCCAGGCCAAGCAGGCGGTCAAGGACGGCAAGGACCAGCTGCTGCTGACCACGACCACGGACGCCACGCTCAAGCAGTTCGGCCTGGTGCTGCTCGCGGACGACAAGAAGCTCCAGAACTCCGACAACGTCCTCCCGGTGGTGAATAACCGGAAGGCGGGTTCGCAGAAGATCGAAGAAGCGCTGGCCAAGCTCACCAGGGTGCTGACCACGGCCGATCTGACCGAACTCAACAAGAAGGTCGACGCCGAGCGGCTCAAGCCCGCGGATGTGGCCGCGAAGTACCTCAAGGACAAGGGCCTGGTGGCCAAGTGACGCAGTGACGGGAGACGGCGGAGAGGGGAAGCCGGGGAACGCGTGAAGTAGGGGAGAAGTAAGATCAAGGGAAGAGTTTGGTGGTGGGGTCACACTCCTGTGGCAACGCACGGTAAGTTTCAGGCCATGCCACGAGGACGCCACCGCCATTCCGCACCCCTGCACCGGCTTCTTCCCGCATCGACGGTCGCCGCGACATCGGTCGCCTGCGCCGCCGGTGCCTGGTTGGTGGAGGAAACGCTCCTCATACGCAGCCTGGCCGTCGCTGCCTCCGCCGCCGCGGTCGTCGGCGCCGTCCTGATGCGCCGTTGGGACCGTTCCGCGGGCAAGCGGGTCGCCCAGCTCACCGCCGCCCGTGCGCGTGACGAGTGGAAGACCGACGAGCGCATCGCCGAGCTGGAGACGGATCTGGAGGAGGCGGGCCTGGCCAAGACCCGCGTCGAGGCCAAGCTCCGCACCAAGCGTGCCGAGCTCGCCCGGCTCCGCACCGAGCACGCCGACCTGCTGCGCCGCTACGCCACCGCCGAGACCGGGCGCGCGAGCGCCCTGGAGGGGCGGCGCCTGCTCGCCCGGGCGAAGACGGCGAACGAGCTGGAGCCCGCGGCCGAGGACCGCCCGGGCGCCGAGGAGGCGCGGTCCGGCGCAGAGGTCTTCCGCAAGGCCGCCGACGCGCTGCGCAACCTGGAGCGCAACGCGGCACGGCAGCAGGCGGCCGCCACCCGCAGCCCGAAGCCGGTGACCGCGCCGGAGTCCACGCCCGAGCCGGAGCCCGCATCCGGGCCCGCGCCGAAGCCCGCGCCGAAGCCGGAGGGGAAGCCCGAGGGGAAGTCCGGGGCGAAGAAGCCGAAGGCCGACGCGGCGGACGAGCCCGAGGCCCCGTCCAAGGCCGCTGCCCCGTCCGGGGCGAAGCCGGCGGCCGGGTCCTCGACGGCCCTCGTCCCGCAGACCCCCGCGCAGCGGCCCGCCTCCCGCGCCCAGGGCGGCTTCGACTTCTTCGGCACCGGCCGCGTCCCGGCAGCCTCCTCGAAGCCGGTGGAGGAGCAGGATCTGGCCGATGTCGTCGGCGAGGAGGCGCTCGCCGAGGCGGAGGCCGAGGCCGGGGCCGACGCGGACGGCAAGGTCATCGACCTGACCGTGCACGACGAGACCGAGCAGATCGACGTCGCGGAACTGCGCAGCGCGATCTCGTAGCGGCCGTGGGGCCCCGCCCGGGGCCCTACTTGTCGATGTCGCCCACGACGAAGAACATCGAGCCCAGGATCGCGACCATGTCCGCGACCAGGGTCCCCGGGAGCAGCTCGATCAGCGCCTGGATGTTGTTGAACGACGCCGAGCGGAGCTTCAGCCGGTACGGCGTCTTCTCGCCCTTGGAGACGAGGTAGTACCCGTTCAGGCCGAGCGGGTTCTCCGTCCAGGCGTAGGTCGCGCCCTCGGGTGCCTTGAGCACCTTGGGCAGCCGCTGGTTGACCGGGCCGGGCGGAAGCTCCGCCAGCCGCTCCAGGCAGGCGTCCGCCAGCTCCAGGGAGTTGTGCGTCTGCTCCAGCAGGCACTCGAAGCGGGCCAGGCAGTCGCCCTCCTCGCGGGTGACGACCTTCAGCACGTCGCCCAGCTCGGCGTAGGCCAGGTACGGCTCGTCGCGGCGCAGGTCGAAGTCGACGCCGGAGGCACGGGCGATGGGCCCGCTGACCCCGTAGGCGTGCACCGCCTCCGGGGCGAGCACGCCCACGCCGCGCGTCCGGCCGCGGAAGATCTCGTTGCCGAGGACCAGCCGGTCGTAGACGTCCATCCGGGAGCGGACCTCGGCCACCGCGTGCCGGGCCCGGCCGAGCCAGCCCGCGGGCAGGTCCTCCTTGAGGCCGCCGACGCGGTTGAACATGTAGTGCATCCGGCCGCCGGAGACCTCCTCCATCACCGTCTGGAGCTCCTCGCGCTCGCGGAAGGCGTGGAAGACGGGGGTGATGCCGCCGAGCTCCAGCGGATACGAGCCCAGGAACATCAGGTGGTTGAGCACCCGGTTGAGCTCGGCCAGCAGCGTGCGCAGCCACACGGCGCGCTCGGGCACCTCCATGCCCAGCATCCGCTCCACGGCCATCACCACGCCGAGCTCGTTGGAGAAGGCCGACAGCCAGTCGTGGCGGTTGGCGAGCATGATGATCTGCCGGTAGTCGCGCGCCTCGAACAGCTTCTCCGCGCCCCGGTGCATATAGCCGATGACCGGCTCCGCGCTGCGGACCCGCTCCCCGTCGAGAACGAGGCGCAGCCGCAGCACACCGTGGGTGGACGGGTGCTGAGGGCCGATGTTGAGCACCATGTCGGTGCTCTCCGCCGCGCCGCCGATGCCGACTGTCGTCTCCGTCATGGGGACAGTTTCTCAGCTGTCCCCGGCACCCGCGCCCAGCACGTCCGCGCAGGCCGGCCCGACCGGCTGGAGCAGCCAGCCGAAGCTGCCCAGGCCGCCGGGGGAGGTCAGCTCCGTCGCCTCGCCGGCCGCGCCGAGCGCCCGTACGTAGGCGGCCGGGTCGGACGAGGCGAGCGAGAGCGGCGGGCGGCGGCCGTCGACGCCGAGCGCGCGCAGCGCCTCGCGCTGGCTGAGCACCGAGGCGCCCGGGCCCGCGCAGGCGTCGAGCGCCACGTGCGCGGTGATGTCGCACGAGCCGTCGGGCACCGGCCGCACCTCGCGGCCCTCGCGGAAGCCGGCCAGGGTGCCGAACGGCGGCCGCGCGGCGCGCTCGTGGGCGTAGTCCACGGCGACGGCCAGCCCTGCCCGCAGTCCGCCCACGGCCCGGGCCCAGGCGGCGTCGCGGGGGCGGCCGATCTCGGCCCGGCTGCCGGGCGGGGCGCCCTCCAGCGGCCACCAGCGCTCCAGCCAGGCGGCGTCCTCCCCGGCGACCGGGTCGCCCAGCAGCTCCTCGCCGTCGGGGCGGACCAGGACCCGGCGGGCCGTGCCCGCGCCGTCCGCCTCGGCGACGTCGAGCGGCACGTTGTCCAGCCACTCGTTGGCGAACAGCAGGCCTTCCGTCCCCGTCGGGGGTTCGTCCAGCCAGGTGATGCGCCCGTCCAGCCCGGCGGGCCGGTCCGCGAGCTCCACGGCGTACGGGCGCAGCCGCCCGGCCAGCTCCGGCGGGCACCGGTCGAGCACGCTCGTGACGAGCTCCCCGCGCCCCGCGCCCATATCGGTGAACGCCAGCTCCGCCGGGTGCCCGAGCGCGGCGTCGACGCGGCGCAGCAGCTCCACGACCGCGCCCGCGAAGAGCGGGGAGGCGTGCACCGAGGTGCGGAAGTGACCGGCCGGGCCCTCGGGGCGGCGGTAGAAGCCGCCGGGGCCGTACAGTGCGGCCTCCGCCGCCTCCCGCCACGGCAGCCACGACGGGTCGGGCCTGGTCCTCTCGCTTCCCATAGGCACACCGTATGCGCGCACGGCGGTCCCGGTGCCTCCACCTTGGGGAGTAGAGGAGGAGTCGACGGATCGATCGTCCGGTTGACCCCGGCACGTACCCGACGTGCCTACGCTGGGTGACGTGCAGCGCCTCTACGACTTCCTCCGCAGACACCCCACGGGGGTGGACAGCTTCTGGGCTCTCCTGCTGTTGATGTTCAGCGCCCTGTCCATCGCAGAGGGGGGCAGCAAGGGGCCGACCGCCGCCAAGATCGTCGCGGCGTTCGCGCTGTGCACGGTGATCGCCCTGCGGCGGCGGGCGCCGGAGAAGATGCTGCTGCTGGCGGCCGCGGTCGGCGTGGGCCAGGTGGTCACCGGTGCCTCGGCGGACGTCTCCGACTTCGCGATGCTCGTGATCGTCTACACCGTGGCGTCCGGCGGCACCCGCTGGGCCTCCCGGTTCGCCCTGATCGCGGGCCTGCTCGCGCCCACGATCGCCGCCCTCCGCTGGCCGGAGCCGCACCAGTCGGTGCCCGGCCAGGTGATAGGGACGGTCTTCGTCACCGTGCCCTTCCTGCTTGCCTGGGTGCTGGGCGACTCCATGCGGACCCGGCGCGCCTACTGGGCCCAGCTGGAGGAGCGCGCCGAGCGGCTGGAGAAGGAGCGCGAGCAGCAGTCGCGGATGGCCGTGACCGCCGAACGCGCCCGCATCGCCCGTGAACTGCACGACGTGGTCGCGCACAACGTGTCCGTGATGGTGGTCCAGGCGGACGGCGCCGCCTACGTCCTGGACTCCTCGCCCGAGCAGGCCAAACAGGCACTGGAGACGATCTCCGGCACCGGCCGCCAGGCGCTGACGGAGATGCGCCGACTGCTGGGCGTGCTGCGCACCGAGGAGGGCTCGGGGGAGGGCGGCGAGTACGTCCCGCAGCCCGACGTGGAGCAGATCGGCGATCTGGTCGAACAGGTGCGGGGCGCCGGGATGCCGGTGGAGTTCAAGGTCGAGGGCGCGCCCCGCCCGCTGCCCAGCGGCGTGGAGCTGACGGCCTACCGGATCGTGCAGGAAGCGCTCACCAACACCCGCAAGCACGGCGGACCGGGCGTCGGGGCGAGCGTGCAGCTGACCTACTTCGACGACGGGCTGGGGCTGCTCGTCGAGGACGACGGCCGGGGCGCACAGCACGAGCTCTACGAGTCCGGGGGCGCGGACGGCATGGGCCACGGCCTGATCGGCATGCGCGAGCGGGTCGGCATGGTCGGCGGCACCCTGGACGCGGGGCCGCGGCCCGGCGGCGGCTTCCGGATCAGCGTGCTGCTGCCGATCAAACCGGGCGGCCGGTGACGGCAGGATTCTGTGAACGTGTCAAAGAGCAATGATCCGAATGATCTGAACGGCAGAGAAAAGGAACCCGCATGTCGATCCGCGTGATGCTCGTCGACGACCAGGTGCTGCTGCGCACCGGCTTCCGCATGGTGCTGGCGGCCCAGCCCGACATGGAGGTCGTCGCCGAGGCCGGGGACGGCGTGGAGGCGCTCGAGGCGCTGGTCGGCACGGCCGTGGACGTGGTCCTGATGGACGTCCGGATGCCGCGGCTGGACGGGGTCGAGGCGACCCGCCGCATCTGCGCCCAGGAGAACCCGCCGAAGGTGCTGATCCTCACCACCTTCGACCTCGACGAATACGCCTTCTCCGCTCTCAAGGCCGGTGCGAGCGGCTTCATGCTCAAGGACGTGCCGCCGGGCGAACTGCTGGGCGCCATCCGGTCCGTGCACAGCGGCGACGCCGTGGTCGCCCCGAGCACCACCCGCCGGCTGCTGGACCGCTTCACACCCATGCTGCCGAGCACCGCCAACGAGCCGACGAGCGCCGAGCTGGGCCGGCTGACCGAGCGCGAGCGCGAGGTGATGCTCCTGGTGGCCCAGGGGCTGTCCAACGGCGAGATCGCGGCGCGGCTGGTGCTGTCGGAGGCCACCGTGAAGACCCATGTGGGCCGCATCCTCACCAAGCTGGGGCTGCGGGACCGGGTCCAGGTCGTGGTGATGGCCTACGAGAGCGGCCTGGTACGGGCCGGGGGCGGCGGGCTGCAGTAGCGGTCAGCGCAGCACCCCCTCCAGGAAGTCGCTGCCCAGCCGGGCCACCACGGTCAGGTCCAGCTGGTGCAGCACGTAGCGGCCGCGGCGGCGGGTGGTGATCAGCCCGGCCTTCTTCAGCACGGCCACGTGCCGCGAGACCTCGGGTGCGGTGATGCCGTTCGCCGCCGCCAGCTCGCTCGTGGTGAAGGCGGCGCGGGCCAGGTAGCGGCACATCCGCATGCGCATCGGGTGGGCCAGGGCGTCCAGCCGCCGCTGGAGCAGGTCCAGCGCGGCGGGGCCGGGGAGCTCGGGCGCGGCCACCGGGTACTGGACGACCGGGCGCCAGCCGGGCGCGTGCAGCACCAGCAGGTGCGGCCAGCCGACGGAGGACGGGACGAACGTGACACCCGCGCCGACGGCCGGGTCGAGGGCCGTGGTGCGCCCGCTGCCTATCTTGTCGACGCTGATCCGGCTGCCGTCCGCCTCCAGGGACACCGCCGCCGAGACCTGGGCCATCGCCTCGGCGAGGCCCTTGTGGCGGAGGACCTCCGCCTTGTGCCGCGCGTCGGCGGCCAGTTGGACCCGCACCCGCTGCCACAGGTCGTCGAAGAACGCCTCCGCGCAGTCCTCGAACAGGCGGCGGATCCAGGCCCGCACCGTCGGCGGATCCTCCAGGAGCCGCCGGGCGAAGGCCAGTTGCCGAGGGCCACGTGCCGTGGCCCGCTCCAGGGCCTCCGCACGGGCCGCGGGGTCGGACAGCGGCGACGGGCCGCCCTGGCTGTACCGCTGGGTGCAGGAGATCTCCAGGGCGGCGTTGACGTAGATGTCGTCGTCGAGCCGGTCGAGGATGTCCAGGTCCTCGGCGAGCGTGGCGCCGGGCCTGCCGTGCGTGCCGGGTACGGCCGCGAACGGCATGGAGATGTCCGAGAAGGTCGAGCTCCACAGGAAGTCGGCCTCGCACAGCCGGTCCGCGAGGTCCGGTTTCAGGGAGGCGTTCGTCGCGGTCGTCCAGCCGTGCAGCCCGGGGTGGTGCCCCGGCTCGGCCAGAGCGTGCAGCGAGGCGCACAGCTCGGCCAGGGGCGACGGGCCGAACACGAGGCGCTCGGGCGGCAGCCCGGCGATGTCGATCGTCACGCTCATGAGCTCATCGTGCCTCTCTTCTCCGCAGGTCGGGCCGTCGATTGACGGTCCTGGTCAATCCAGGTGCGGGGGCTTTCCGGGCGCCGCACGGTGGAATGCATGAACGCGATCCAGCAGCACATGCTCGACCTCCACCGCGCCGCCCGCCACCACGAGCCCGCACCGCCCGCGCCGGGCACCGGCGAGGCGCAGGCCGTCCGCGAATTCCTCACCTGGCGGCGCTTCCGGGCCGTCGTCGACGAGCGCACCGCCGCCCGCCGCGCACGGTGGTCCGCTCTGCTCGGTCTGCTGCGGCCGGGCCGGCGCGCCGCCGCTGCCGTCGTGCACCGCCCGTCAGCCGCGCAGCCCGTCCGCCCGCTCCAGCAGGGCGCAGACCGCGTCCCGGACGTCTGCGGGCGTCCAGTCCAGCGCTGACGCGGCGACCGTGACCTCGGTGACCGCCATGCCGGGTACCGGCGCTCCGGACCAGCGGTTGAACACCCAGGTGCCGGTCTCCTCCGCGAACCGCACCCCGGCCTCCTCCAGCACCTCGGCCGGATACGGCAGCCACACCTGGAACTGGTGGGTGTGCGGCTCCTCCGGATGCACCCGGAACCAGGGCACTCCGGCGGCGCGGAAGGCCTCCTCCAGGGCCCGGGCCACGACCTTCGCGTGCGCCACGTACGACGGCAGCCGCGGCAGCTCGCGGTCCAGCCCGGCCAGCGCGGCGAGCGCCGCGGGCCACTGCTGGAACAGCTGCCCGCCGTACCGGTGCCGCCAGGCGACGGCCTCCTCGATCAGCGAGGCCGGGCCCGCGAGCGCGGCTCCCGATATGCCGCCGAGCGACTTGTAGAAGGACACGTACACCGAGTCGGCCAGGCCCGCCAGCTCCGGCAGCCCGACCCCGAAGTGCTCCGCGCACTCCCACAGCCGCGCCCCGTCGAAGTGGACCACCGCGTCCCGCTCGCGGGCCGCCTCCACGACCTCGCAGAGCTCCTCCCACGTGGGCAGCAGGAAGCCGGGCTCGCGCAGCGGCAGCTCCAGGGCAAGGGTCCCGAAGGGCTCCTCCAGCTCCCGCACCTCCGCCGCCGTGGGCGGCCGGGGCTCCTGCGTGGTGTGCACCGCGCGCAACCCGCTGAGCTGCGCATACGCTCTCCGCTCGTGCATCTCCAGATGGGACAGCGGATGCATGGCCACCGCATTGCCGCCCGTGCGCCCCGCCCAGCAGCGCAGCGCCACCTGCTGGGCCATCGTCCCCGTGGGGAAGAACGCGGCCGCTTCCGTGCCCAGCAGCTCCGCCACCCGCCGCTCCAGCTCGGCGACCACCCCGTCCCCGTAGATGTCCGGCCATTCGGCCAGGTCGTACGCGTCCGGCGCTTCGGCCGCCAGCCGCGCCAGCCGCTCGCCGAGCCGTTCCTTGAACGGGCTCGCCGAGAGCATCCGCTCCGCGCCGTGCAGCGCCGCCAGTCTGCGGGCGCGGTCCACACCCGCGCCCGTGCTGTCCCCGCCCGCGCCGTCCGTACTCGTACCGTCCGTACTCGTACCGTCCGTCTTCGCACCGTCGTCGGTCATGGGCCGATCATCGCGCACCGGCCCGACACCCGGCCGGAGTTATCCACAGGGCCGCCCCGGTCATCGGATAGTCGGACCGGAGGGGCGCGGGGGCACTCGCGTAGCATGACAAAGGAATCGTCCGGTACCCCCGCGGACTGGAACGGAAGGCATCCCGCCGCGTGAACGCACACCTTTCCTCGGAGCACCCGAGCCCCCAGGACCGCCCCGCCCGGCTCACCGTCGGCGTCGTCGGCGCGGGCCGGGTCGGCCCCGCACTGGCCGCCTCGCTCCAGCTCGCCGGGCACCGCCCGGTCGCCGTGTCCGGCGTCTCCGACGCCTCCCGGCGGCGCGCGGAGGCCATGCTCCCCGGCGTCCCCGTGATGACGCCCGCCGAAGTACTGGCGCACGCCGAGCTCGTCCTGCTCACCGTCCCCGACGACGCCCTGCCCGGCCTCGTCGCCGGCCTCGCCGAGACCGGCGCGGTCCGCCCGGGGCAGCTCCTCGTGCACACCTCGGGGCGGCACGGCACCGCCGTCCTGGACCCCGCCCGGCGGGCCGGCGCCCTGCCGCTGGCCCTGCACCCGGCGATGACCTTCACCGGCACCCCGGTCGACGTCCAGCGGCTGGCCGGGTGCTCCTTCGGTGTCACGGCCCCCGAGGAGCTGCGGCTGGCCGCCGAGGCGCTGGTCATCGAGATGGGCGGCGAGCCCGAGTGGATCGAGGAGGCCGCGCGCCCGCTCTATCACGCGGCCCTCGCCATCGGCGCCAACCACCTCGTCACCCTGGTCGCCCAGGCCATGGAGCTGCTGCGCACGGCCGGCGTGGAGCACCCCGACCGGATGCTCGGCCCGCTCCTCGGCGCCGCCCTCGACAACGCCCTGCGCAGCGGCGACGCCGCCCTCACCGGGCCCGTCGCCCGCGGCGACGCGGGCACGGTGGCCGCCCACGTCGCGGAGCTGCGCGCCCACGCGCCCCAGGCCGTCGCCGGGTACCTGGCGATGGCCCGCACCACCGCGGACCGCGCCCTCGCGCACGGCCTGCTCAAGCCGGAACTGGCGGAGGACCTGCTCGGCGTCCTCGCGGACGGAGGCAACAAGTGACCACCCCCCGACTCGCCCGTACGGCAGCGGAGCTCCACGGGCCGCCGCGCAGCGGCCGTCGCGCCGTCGTGATGACCATGGGTGCCCTGCACGAGGGCCACGCGACCCTGATCCGCACCGCCCGCGAACTGGTCGGCGCGGACGGCGAGGTGGTCGTCACGGTCTTCGTCAACCCGCTGCAGTTCGGCCCCGGCGAGGACCTCGAGCGCTACCCGCGCACCCTCGACGCCGACTTCGCCGTCGCCGGAAAGGCGGGCGCGGACGCCGTGTTCGCCCCCGCCGCCGACGAGGTCTACCCCGGTGGCGAGCCCCAGGTCCGCGTCACGGCAGGGCCGATGGGCGAGCGGCTCGAAGGCGCCTTCCGCCCGGGCCACTTCGACGGCATGCTCACGGTCGTCGCCAAGCTGCTGCACCTGACGCTCCCGGACGTCGCCCTGTTCGGTCAGAAGGACGCACAGCAACTCGCCCTGATCCGCCGCATGGTGCGCGACCTGAACTTCCCCGTCGAGATCGTGGCCGTCCCCACGGTCCGCGAGGCCGACGGGCTGGCCCTCTCCAGCCGCAACCGCTATCTCTCCGACGCCGACCGCGCCTCCGCGCTCGAGCTGTCGCGCGCCCTGCTCGCCGCCCACAACGTCGTCGAACTCGGCCCGGGCGCCGTCCGGCACGCTGCTCACGTCGTCCTGCACGCGGCCGCGCAGATGACGCCGCCGGTCGACCTCGACTACCTCGCCCTCGTCGACCCGGCGGACTTCACCGAAGTCCCCGACGACTACACCGGCGAGGCCGTCCTCGCCGTCGCCGCCAAGGTGGGCACCACTCGTCTGATCGACAACATGCCTCTCGTCTTCGGGGCGTTCGGAGAAGACCGATGACCGGTATACGCCTGCATGCGCCCCGCCCCGGCTGGTCGGTCGACGCCGACGTCGTCGTGGTGGGCTCCGGCGTCGCCGGACTCACCATCGCGCTGCGCTGCGCAGCGGCCGGGCAGAAGGTCACCGTCGTCACCAAGGCCCGCCTGGACGACGGTTCGACGCGCTGGGCGCAGGGCGGCATCGCGGCCGCCCTCGGCGAGGGCGACTCCCCCGGGCAGCACTTGGACGACACCCTCGTCGCCGGTGCGGGCCTGTGCGACGAGGACGCCGTGCGCACGCTGGTCACCGAAGGCCCCGACGCCGTCCGCAGACTCATCGCCACCGGCGCGCAGTTCGACACCGACGACGTCACCGGCGAGATCCTGCTGACCCGCGAGGGCGGTCACCACCGCCGCCGCATCGCCCACGCAGGCGGCGACGCCACCGGCGCGGAGATCTCCCGGGCACTGGTCGAGGCCGTGCGGGCCGCGGGCATCAAGACCATCGAGCACGCGCTGGTCCTCGACCTCCTCAAGGACGTGGACGGCCGGGCCGCGGGCGTCTCCCTGCACGTGATGGGCGAGGGACAGAACGACGGCGTCGGCGCCGTACGGGCCGGAGCGGTCGTCCTGGCGACCGGCGGCATGGGTCAGGTGTTCTCCGCGACCACCAACCCGGCCGTCTCCACGGGCGACGGCGTGGCGCTCGCCCTCCGCGCCGGCGCGGAGATCTCGGACCTGGAGTTCGTCCAGTTCCATCCGACCGTCCTGTGGCTCGGTCCCGGGTCCGAGGGCCAGCAGCCGCTCGTCTCGGAGGCAGTGCGCGGCGAAGGCGCCCACCTCGTCGACGCCGACGGCCACCGCTTCATGGTCGGTCAGCACGAACTCGCCGAGCTGGCACCGCGCGACATCGTCGCCAAGGGCATCATGCGGCGCATGCAGGAGACCGGCGCGGAGCACATGTTCCTCGACGCCCGGCACTTCGGCGCGCAGATGTGGGAGCACCGCTTCCCCACCATCCTGGCGGCCTGCCGGTCGCACGACATCGACCCGGTCACCGAGCCCATACCGGTGGCCCCGGCCGCGCACTACGCCTCCGGCGGCGTGCGGACGGATCTGTACGGGCGGACGACGGTTCCCGGGCTGTACGCGTGCGGCGAGGTGGCGTGCACCGGCGTGCACGGTGCGAACCGGCTGGCGTCCAACTCCCTGCTGGAAGGGCTGGTGTTCGCCGAGCGGATCGCCTCCGACATCGGCACGTCCGCCGTCGCCGCGGAGGGCCGGGAGCCGGCGGACGAGGCCGTCCCGGCGTCGTGCCTCGTCACCCCCGAGGCCCGTCGGGCCGTCCAGCGCATCATGACCGCCGGCGCGGGCGTCCTGCGCTCCGCAGAGAGTCTGAGCACGGCGGCGGAGCAGCTGGAGCGGCTCCACGCCGACTGCGCCGCCCCGCCGGAAGCCGCCGGCACCGAGAGCTGGGAGGCCACCAACCTCCTGCTCGTCGCCCGCGTCCTGGTCGCCGCTGCGCTCCGCCGGGAGGAGACCCGCGGCTGCCACTGGCGCGAGGACCGGCCCGACCGCGACGACCCCGCCTGGCGCCGCCACCTGCTGGTGACGCTCGGCCCCGACCGCACCCTCGCGGTCTCCACCACCGGGACGGCCGCCTTTCCGCCCGTAACCTCCGCTGCCACCGAGGAGAAGCACGTGAGCACCATGTCCGGCACCCCCGAGGAACTTCCGCTGCACCAGATCGGTGAGGAGGCGGCCGGCTGCGGCGCCGGCTGCGCCTGCGGCGAGGCGGACGCCGAGGCCATGGAGTGCGGCCTCGACCCCGACCTCTCCGCGCTCCTGGCCGCTGCAGGACTGGACCCGCTGCAGATCGAGGACATCGCCCACCTCGCCATCGACGAGGACCTGGACGGCGGCAAGGACATCACCACCTTCGCCACCATTCCCCACGACGCCGTCGCCGCCGCCGACTTCACCGCCCGGGAGGCGGGCACCGTCGCCGGGCTGCGCATCGCCGAGGCGATCCTGTCCGTCGTGTGCACCGAGGAGTTCGAGGTCGAGCGGCACGTCGAGGACGGCGACCGGGTGGAGGCCGGCCAGAAACTTCTGACCGTCCGGACGCACACACGCGACCTGCTGACCGGCGAGCGCAGCGCGCTCAACATCCTGTGCCACCTGTCGGGCATCGCCACCGCCACGAGCGCCTGGACCGACGTGCTGGAGGGCACCAAGGCCGCCGTCCGCGACACCCGCAAGACCACGGTCGGCCTGCGCGCCCTGGAGAAGTACGCGGTGCGGTGCGGCGGTGGCGTCAACCACCGCATGTCGCTGTCGGACGCCGCACTCATCAAGGACAACCACGTCATCGCCGCGGGCGGCGTCGCGGAGGCGTTCAAGGCCGTGCGGGAGCAGTTCCCGGACGTGGCGATCGAGGTTGAGGTGGACCGGATCGACCAGATCCCGCCGATCCTCGCCGAGGGCGCGGAGCTGATCCTGCTGGACAACTTCACCCCCGAGCAGACCCGCGAGGCCGTCGAACTCGTCGCAGGGCGCGCCCTCCTGGAGTCCTCCGGGCGGCTCACCCTCGACAACGCCCGCGCCTACGCCGAGGCGGGCGTCGACTTCCTCGCCGTCGGGGCGCTCACCCACTCCTCCCCGATCCTCGACATCGGGCTGGACCTCCGGGAAGAAGCCGTCTGATGCTGCTCACCATCGACGTCGGCAACACCCACACCGTCCTCGGCCTGTTCGACGGCGAGGACATCGTGGAGCATTGGCGCATCTCCACGGACGCCCGCCGCACGGCCGACGAACTGGCCGTGCTCATCCAGGGACTGATGGGCCGGCACCCGCTGCTCGGCGACGAACTGGGCGAGGGCATCGAGGGCATCGCCATCTGCTCGACCGTCCCGTCCGTCCTGCACGAGCTGCGCGAGGTGACCCGCCGCTACTACGGCGACGTGCCGGCGATCCTCGTCGAGCCGGGCGTGAAGACGGGGGTGCCGATCCTGATGGACAACCCCAAGGAGGTCGGCGCCGACCGCATCATCAACGCGGTCGCCGCCGTCGAGCTCTACGGCGGGCCGTGCGTGGTCGTCGACTTCGGGACGGCCACCACGTTCGACGCGGTGAGCGCGCGCGGGGAGTACGTCGGCGGCGTGATCGCCCCCGGCATCGAGATCTCGGTGGAGGCGCTGGGCGTCCGGGGCGCCCAGCTGCGCAAGATCGAGCTGGCCCGGCCGCGCAGCGTCATCGGCAAGAACACCGTCGAGGCCATGCAGTCGGGCATCCTCTACGGCTTCACGGGCCAGGTCGACGGGGTCGTGAACCGGATGGCGCGGGAGCTGGCCGACGACCCGGACGACGTGACGGTCATCGCGACGGGCGGACTCGCACCGATGGTGCTGGGCGAGGCGTCGGTGATCGACGAGCACGAACCGTGGCTCACGCTGATCGGTCTGCGCCTGGTCTACGAGCGCAACGTCTCGCGCACGTAATCCGCTCCGGAGCGGATCCGGAGCCGATCCGGATCCTGTCCGGGAACGTTCCGGGCGCTGCTCGGCATTCGAGGGTATTCGGCGGCATTCGCGCCCGGGACATTTGCGGGGGAACCCGGCTCCGGCCGGGTTCCGGCGCATGCCACGCCGAAATGACGGAATATGCCAAAATTGTCCGTTTAGCACTTAAAGTCGGTCCATGCCCACGCCTTATGGATCCCGCGGCGGCATGGCGTTCAGCGCGGACGAGCTGCGCATTGTGCGTCGTGCCCTCGCCATCGCACTCCGGCCCCACTCCGTCCTCCGGCACCCCGGCCCCGCGCGGGCCGAGGAGGTGCGGGACTGCCTCCGGCTCGCCGAAGCCGTGGACGAGGCGGCCCACGAGGGCGACAGGCTGCGCGCCTTCCTCCTCGCCGACCTCGCCCGCTACCGCTCCGCCCTGCCCGGGGCCGCTCCCGGCTATCTGGAGCGCCTCCAGGACGCCCTGGCGGCGGGCTGCCGGCCCGGCGCGGAGGACGTCGCCGCACTGCGCACGCTCTGCGCGGCCGCGTCCGGCAGGGCCGAGGCGGGCCGCCGCACGGCGCTGCTGCAGCGCTGCGAACGTCTGACGCAGGCCGCCGTGCCGGCCTCGCGCACGGACGGCGCGCCGGTGGCACGGCGCACCCGGCTGCTGGCCCTGCCGGGCGGGCGGGCGGCGCCGCAGGAGGCGGACGGGCCCAAGCCCGGCGCCCGGCCCGCCGCGCCGGAGAAGCCTGCGGAGAAACCCGCGGCGCCACCGGCCCCGTCCCGCCCCGACCGCCCCATTCCGACCCCCGGCGAGGTGTTTCCGCCGCGCCGCAAGCCCGCCCCTCCGCCGACGGGCCTGACGGCCCGGCTCGCCTGAGGGGCCTCGCGGAGATCTCCGCGGCCGTGCGCGTAATCTGGACGGGTCGCTCAGCAACCGGAGCATTCCAGACCCATCAGAAGGAGCCGACGGCCATGGACTATGTCGCCGCGCTGGTCCCGCCCGTGGTGATGGCGGTGGCTTTCATCGCGCTGATCGTGACGATCGTCAAGAGCCAGGGCGGTGCGAACAAGGCCAAGGAGGACGCCGCCGTCGACGCCGCGTTCGCCCGTGCCGAGGCCGCACGACAGCCGGCCGAGGGCTCCGGGGCCTGAGGGCCCCGGCCCGCACGGGCCTCCGCTCTGCACAGGGCGTACGTTCCGGGAGGGAATTTCCCGGAACGTACGCCCTTTTTGCTGCCGCGATAAACCGGCATTCGAGACATCTCCCACTATTATTCGCGTGTGGTTCGACGCCTGGGTGAACTGGAAGACGCCGTGATGACGCGCGTGTGGGAGTGGAACCGGCCGGTCACTGTTCGGGAAGTCCTCGAGGACCTTCAGCAGGAACGGTCCATCGCCTACACGACCGTGATGACCGTAATGGACAACCTGTATCAGAAGGGCTGGCTGCGGCGGGAAGCCGAAGGCCGGGCCTATCGATATGAGGCGGTCTCGAACCGGGCGGCGTACTCGGCCGCACTGATGAACGAAGCCTGGTCGGTCAGCGACAACCCGGCGGCCGCCCTCGTCGCCTTCTTCGGCATGATGTCGGCCGAACAACGCGAGGCCCTGCGCGATGCGATCCGGGTCGTCCAACTCGACGGGCCCGGCGAGACCCCCGGCACGCCGGGACGATAGCGTCCGGCTGTGTCCACTGCATCTGTCAAGGCTGCTCTATCAAATGCCGTCACCGTCCGTCGGGCCCGGACCAGCGATGTGCCCGCGGTGCGCGAGCTCATCAACACCTACGCCCGCGACCGCATCCTCCTCGACAAAGCCACGGTGACGCTTTACGAGGACATCCAGGAGTTCTGGGTCGCCGAGCGCGACGAGGACGGTACTGTCATCGCGTGCGGTGCACTGCATGTGATGTGGGAAGACCTCGCCGAGGTCCGCACTCTCGCCGTCGACCCGGACGTCCGGGGTGCGGGAGTCGGGCACCAGGTACTGGACAAGCTGTTGCGGACGGCCCGCTGGATCGGCGTGCGGCGCATTTTCTGCCTCACCTTCGAAGTCGACTTCTTCACGAAGCACGGCTTCGTCGAGATCGGTGAGACCCCGGTGGACGGTGATGTCTACAGCGAGCTGCTGCGTTCCTATGACGAGGGCGTTGCCGAGTTCCTGGGTCTCGAACGAGTGAAGCCGAACACCCTTGGCAACAGCCGGATGCTTCTGCATCTGTGAAGCGCGGTCCCTATGTCCGAATCGCGCCCCTATCGTGCGGGCCCGGAAGGCATCGTTCCCGCCGGGAAGGCGGGCTGAACCTTCCCCGGGGGTTTGTGTTTTTCCGGGAAAGGCGGTTTGCTATTCCTTCGTAATCCCTTTTCCGCTGATGAAAGGAATCCCCGTGGCGCAGAAGGTTCAGGTCCTTCTTGTCGATGACCTCGACGGCGGCGAGGCGGACGAGACCGTGACGTTCGCCCTGGACGGCAAGACCTACGAGATCGACCTCAACACGGCCAACGCGGACAAGCTGCGCGATGCGCTCGAGGACTTCGTGAAGGCCGGCCGCCGCACCGGTGGCCGCTCCGCGGGTGCTCGCGGGAAGGTCCGCGCCGCGTCCGTCGGCAGCCCGGACACCGCGAAGATCCGCGCGTGGGCCAAGGAGAACGGCTACAACGTCAACGACCGTGGCCGCGTCCCCGCCGACATCCGTGAGGCGTACGAGAAGGCCAACGGCTGATCAGGCCGATCTCCCGACGGCTGACGCCTGCGTGCCGCACCGGCGCGCAGCAGCCGGGCCCGGTGGCACTCCGTGGCCGCCGCGCTCACGAGCCGTACGAGACCGGGGGCGGCACCTTCGCCCCCGAGGCCGGTCGCCGGCAACGTCGGCTCGACCTCGCACCCCGGCCGGGGAGGCCGCAGCCAGACGGCCTCCTGTGAGGCTCCGGGGCCGCCCCCCGGTACGCCGTGACCCCCGCCCGCCGGCGCGGGAGCGGCGATCCGGCCGCCGGACCCCTGTGCGGTCAGATCCAGGGCGACCCCGCCCCATTCCAGCCATTCGATCAGCCCCGGCAGCTCGTCGGCACTGCCCGCCGCGGTCAGGAACCAGACCTTCCGGGCCCGGGGATCGAAGGCGGCGGGACCGGCCGGCGGCAGCCGCTGCAGCACCGCGAGACCGGCGTCCACGGGCAGCCCCAGGGCATCGAACCGCACCCCGGTGAGCAGCTCCACGGGCGGCCCGTCCGCGACCGGCCAGCCGAGGGCCTGCTCGTACCACCGGCGCCGGGAGACCGGCGCGGGACCATGGAGGTGCGAAGGGGCCGCCGTCATGGACGGTGCAACTGTGAAAGCCCCAAGAAGTTACGCAGAGTGGGGAGTTGGGCACGCTGTGTGTAAGGAATATGGGGCGCACAAGCGCTCCCGGTGGCGCGAGGGTGTTCGCCCGTAGCGGAGGGCCGGTGCCCGCGCTGCATGGAGCGTCCGTGCCCGCGGGTAGGACATTCCCCGTGGGGAGAGGCGGTATAGCAGCGCGCTCGGCGTATCACCGAGGTGGTGCGCGGGTCCGGGGCGGGCGTGTCGGGCCAAGCGGGCGTTCGCCATGGGCGTAGTGGTGGTGGGCGTATATGCCTGGCCTGCGGGAACATCGTCTCCCAACATCGGGTTGGAGCAGATGTCGGCTGTTCGGGGCAGGAGGCCAAGGACGGGTGTCGGCAGTTGGAATGAGCTGTCCCGCCCAGCGGGACTAGCATGCGGAAGGACAGGGAGGGGACCGACCCCTAACTGCCTGACCGCTCTGAGGAGCGATTAACGATGTTCGAGAGGTTCACCGACCGCGCGCGGCGGGTTGTCGTCCTGGCTCAGGAAGAAGCCCGGATGCTCAACCACAACTACATCGGCACCGAGCACATCCTCCTGGGCCTGATCCACGAGGGTGAGGGTGTCGCCGCTAAGGCCCTGGAGAGCCTCGGGATTTCGCTCGAGGCGGTCCGCCAGCAGGTGGAGGAGATCATCGGCCAGGGCCAGCAGGCCCCGTCCGGCCACATCCCCTTCACCCCCCGTGCCAAGAAGGTCCTGGAGCTGTCGCTCCGCGAGGCCCTCCAGCTCGGCCACAACTACATCGGCACCGAGCACATCCTGCTCGGCCTGATCCGCGAGGGCGAGGGCGTCGCCGCCCAGGTCCTGGTCAAGCTGGGTGCCGATCTGAACCGGGTGCGGCAGCAGGTCATCCAGCTGCTCTCCGGCTACCAGGGCAAGGAGGCCGCCACCGCCGGCGGCCCGGCCGAGGGCACGCCCTCGACCTCGCTCGTCCTGGACCAGTTCGGCCGCAACCTGACGCAGGCCGCCCGCGAGTCCAAGCTCGACCCGGTCATCGGGCGCGAGAAGGAGATCGAGCGGGTCATGCAGGTGCTGTCCCGCCGCACCAAGAACAACCCGGTCCTCATCGGCGAGCCCGGCGTCGGCAAGACCGCCGTCGTCGAGGGGCTGGCCCAGGCCATCGTCAAGGGCGAGGTGCCCGAGACCCTCAAGGACAAGCACCTCTACACCCTCGATCTCGGTGCCCTCGTCGCGGGCTCCCGCTACCGCGGTGACTTCGAGGAGCGCCTGAAGAAGGTCCTCAAGGAGATCCGCACCCGCGGCGACATCATCCTGTTCATCGACGAGCTCCACACCCTGGTGGGTGCGGGTGCCGCCGAGGGCGCGATCGACGCGGCCTCGATCCTCAAGCCGATGCTGGCGCGGGGCGAGCTGCAGACGATCGGCGCCACCACGCTCGACGAGTACCGCAAGCACCTGGAGAAGGACGCCGCCCTGGAGCGCCGCTTCCAGCCCATCCAGGTCGCCGAGCCGTCGCTGCCGCACACGATCGAGATCCTCAAGGGCCTGCGCGACCGCTACGAGGCCCACCACCGGGTCTCCATCACGGACGAGGCCCTGGTCCAGGCCGCCACCCTGGCCGACCGCTACATCTCGGACCGCTTCCTGCCGGACAAGGCGATCGACCTGATCGACGAGGCCGGCTCCCGGATGCGCATCCGCCGGATGACCGCTCCGCCGGACCTCCGCGAGTTCGACGAGAAGATCGCCGACGTGCGCCGCGAGAAGGAGTCCGCGATCGACTCGCAGGACTTCGAGAAGGCCGCTTCCCTCCGCGACAAGGAGAAGCAGCTGCTGGCCGCCAAGGCCAAGCGGGAGAAGGAGTGGAAGGCCGGCGACATGGACGTCGTCGCCGAGGTCGACGGCGAGCTGATCGCCGAGGTCCTGGCCACCGCCACGGGCATCCCGGTCTTCAAGCTCACCGAGGAGGAGTCCTCCCGCCTGCTGCGCATGGAGGACGAGCTGCACAAGCGCGTCATCGGCCAGAAGGACGCCATCAAGGCGCTCTCCCAGGCCATCCGGCGCACGCGTGCGGGCCTCAAGGACCCGAAGCGCCCCGGCGGATCGTTCATCTTCGCCGGCCCCTCGGGTGTCGGTAAGACGGAGCTGTCCAAGACGCTCGCCGAATTCCTCTTCGGCGACGAGGACGCCCTGATCTCCCTCGACATGTCGGAGTTCAGCGAGAAGCACACCGTCTCGCGGCTCTTCGGTTCCCCGCCCGGATACGTGGGTTACGAAGAGGGCGGCCAGCTCACCGAGAAGGTGCGCCGCAAGCCGTTCTCCGTCGTCCTCTTCGACGAGGTCGAGAAGGCCCACCCGGACATCTTCAATTCGCTGCTGCAGATCCTGGAGGACGGTCGCCTGACCGATTCCCAGGGCCGCGTGGTCGATTTCAAGAACACGGTCATCATCATGACCACCAACCTCGGCACCCGGGACATCTCCAAGGGCTTCAACCTGGGCTTCGCCGCCCAGGGCGACGTCAAGACCGGGTACGAGCGGATGAAGGCGAAGGTCAACGAGGAGCTCAAGCAGCACTTCCGGCCGGAGTTCCTCAACCGTGTCGACGACACGGTGGTCTTCCACCAGCTCAGCCAGGAAGACATCATCCAGATCGTCGACCTGATGATCGCCAAGGTGGACGAGCGCCTCAAGGACCGCGACATGGGCATCGAGCTCAGCGCGGACGCCAAGCAGCTGCTCGCGAAGAAGGGCTACGACCCGATCCTGGGTGCCCGGCCGCTGCGCCGCACCATCCAGCGCGAGATCGAGGACATCCTCTCCGAGAAGATCCTCTTCGGGGAGCTGCGTCCGGGCCACATCGTCGTCGTCGGCACCGAGGGCGAAGGCGAGGAGAAGAAGTTCACCTTCCGTGGCGAGGAGAAGTCCGCGCTTCCCGACACCCCGCCGGTGGAGTCGGCGACGGGTGGCGGCGCCGGGCCCAACCTGTCCAAGGACGCGTAACGGCGCCATAGGCGCCTGCTGTACCGGGTGAGCGGCCCCGGAACCGTGAAAGCGGTTCCGGGGCCGCTCTCTTTTGCCCCGTCACCGCCTGCGGGCCGTGACAAGCCGCACAGCCCGATTCCCCGGTACTAGGCGGGATAGCAGGAGGGGATCGCCGCAGCGGCCTGCCGTGCGCCGAGTTCCCGGCCCTGCCGCTACGGCCCTCCTTAGGAGATGCCCGCTTTGGTCCGGCATACGGAAACGCGCTACCAAGGGAGACCGCCCCCGGCCTGTGGCCGGGGCTTGTTCATGTCCGGGATCCTTGGAGGCTCTGTCCGTATGCCGAAGCGCACCGTTCTCTGCAACGTCAGCACGTCCGTCCGCACCCGTGCAGCCCTCGCGGTGGCCGCCGGGCTGGGGGCGTCGCTGGCATGCGGGCCGGGTGCGGCGCTGGCGGCGGATTCGGAGCCGAACGAGATTCCGGCGTACGCGGCCACGGCTGCCGTCGGCGACGCCCTGCAGGCGCAGGCCGCCACGCAGCTGCGGGCCGCGGAGAAGGAGAAGCGAGCCGCCGAGACCGAGCGGGCCGGCCGTGCCGCGGAGGAGCGCCGCCGGATCGAGGCGTGGGTCGCCCCGGTCGACGGGTACGCCATCGGCCAGCCCTTCGGCATCGACGGCAGCCACTGGGCCAACAAGCACAGCGGCCAGGACCTCGTGGTCCCCACCGGCACCCGGGTCAAGGCCGTGCACGGCGGCACGGTCGTCAAGGCCGGCCCGAACGGCGGCGGCGACGGGCCCGCGTACGGCAACGCCATCGTCGTCAAGCACGCTGACGGCACGTACTCGCAGTACGCCCACCTGTCGGCGGTCGAGGTGAGCGTCGGGCAGACCGTGGGGACCGGCCAGGAGATCGGTCTGTCCGGCTCTACCGGGAACTCGACCGGGCCGCATCTGCACTTCGAGATCCGTACGACGGCGGATTACGGCTCCGCCGTCGAGCCGGGTCGCTTTCTGCGGGATCACGGGGTCGGGCTTTAGGCCGTCGATCGGCTGCGGGTCCGTTTCGGCTGGTCGCGTCCACGCGGCGGAGCCGCTGATGTCACAGCCCCGCGCCCCTTCGGGGCGCGATGGTTCTCAGTCCGGGACCTGGATGATCGGGAATGTTCCCGTGTCCGTCGGGGACGACTCCGGGAGCCAGAGCACCGCGATCGCGCCCCCGCCGCCCGGCCCGGCCGGGTCCGCGTTGCGGAAGGTCAGGCGGGCGCCCAGGACGCGGGCCTGGCCCGCGGCGATGGTCAGGCCCAGGCCGTGGCCCTTGCCGGCGCGGTCCGCGCTGCCGGTGCGGAAGCGGCTCGGGCCCTCCTTCAGCAGCTCCTCGGGGAAGCCGGAGCCGTGGTCGCGGACCCGGACGACCCGGCCCTCGACCGTGACCTCCACGGGGGTCCTGCCGTGCTTGGCCGCATTGGCCAGCAGATTGCCGAGGATGCGCTCCAGGCGGCGCGGGTCCGTGGAGACGTAGGCCTCGCGCAGCACCCGCACCCGGGCCTCCGGCAGGAACGCCCGCACCCGGCGCAGCACGAACTCGCCCAGCTCGATGTCCTGCATCTCGGCCCGCTCGGCGAAGCCGTCCAGCCGGGCGACCTCCAGGACGTCCTCGACCAGGGTGCGCATGGCCTGCGCCCGGTCCCGGACGAGCTCGGTGGGGCGGCCCGGGGGCAGCAGTTCGGCGGCGGTGAGCAGACCGGTGACGGGGGTGCGCAGCTCGTGGGCGATGTCTGCGGTGACGCGCCGCTCGGCCTCCAGTCGGCTGCGGAGGGCCTCGGCCATGCCGTCGACGGCGCGGGCCAGGTCGTCGGTCTCGTCGCGCACCCGGCCGCCGATGGCGTCGCGGACCCGCACGTCGGTCTCGCCCTCGGCGAGCCTGCGGGCGGCGACGGAGGCCTTGCGCAGCCGGCGCGAGAGCTGGCCGCCGATGAGGATGCCGAGCGCGGTGCCGCCGAGCACGACGGAGACCGAGCCGATGATCAGGGCCCGGTCGAGGTCGTCGAGGATGTCGAAGCGGTCGTCGAAGCGGTTGTGGATGGAGAGGATCTTGCCGTTGCGCAGCGGCACCGAGGCCCACACCTCGGGGGCGCCGCTGCCGCTGTCCTGCAGATACGTGGCCCGCTGGCCCAGGTCGGCGGCCTCCCGCAGGGGCTTGGGCAGGGCCGGGTCGTCCAGCTTGGCGCGGAGCATCAGCTTGCCGCCCGAGGACTCGTAGAAGCGCTGGGCGATCTGCACCCGGGAGTCCATGACGTCGCGCGCGCTGTTGAGCATGGAGACGCGTGCCGCGTTGTGCACCACGAGGCTCAGCGCGACGGCGACGAGCGCGCCCACGGCAGCGATGGCCAGGCTGACCTTCCAGCGCAGGCCACTGCGGAGGGCGAGCTTCACCACGGGACCACCGGACGCTCAGCCTCTGAGCTTGTAGCCGAAGCCGCGGACCGTCTCGATCCGGTCCTGGCCGATCTTGCCGCGGAGTCGCTGGACGTGGACGTCCACGACCCGGGTGTCGCCGCCCCAGCCGTAGTCCCACACGCGCTCCAGCAGCCGGTCGCGGGAGAGGACGGTGCCGGGGGCGGCCGAGAACTCCAGCAGCAGCCGCATCTCGGTCGGGGTGAGGGCGACGGGGTCGCCGGCCTTGCGGACCTCCATGCCGTCCGTGTCGACCTCGAGGTCGCCGAAGCGCAGCACACCGCCGTCGATGGTCTCGGGGGCGCCGTCCGCCGTGCCCGTGCCGTTGCCGCTGGCGTGGCCGAAGCGGCGCAGCACGGCGCGGATGCGGGCGACGAGCACGGCGCCGTCGAAGGGCTTGGTCACGTAGTCGTCGGCGCCGGCCTCCAGGCCGAGGACGACGTCGATGGAGTCCGCGCGCGCCGACAGCATGATCACGGGGACGGTGGACTCGTCGCGGATCCGGCGGCACAGGCTGACCCCGTCCAGTCCCGGCACCATCACGTCGAGCAGGGCGATGTCGGGCCGCTGGGCGCGGAAGCGCTCCAGGCCCGTCAGCCCGTCCGGCACCGCGGTCACCATGAAGCCGTCGCGCTCCAGCGCGAGCTGCGTCGCCTCGCGGATGACGTCGTCGTCCTCGACGAAGAGCACATGCGTATCGGCCACGCCGCTCTCAGCCCTCCGTTCCCGTACTCGGCACCTTGCCGGTGTTGCCCACCTTGCTGTAGTCGGTGTGCGTCCGGCCGGTTTCCTTGAATTCGTCGTTCGCCCACTGGTACATCAGCACATCCTGCCCCGAAGGACAGCACACCGCGTCGCCCGGAGCGTAGACCTGTCTGGTGACCTGGAGGTCCTTGCGGTCTATGTCGGCGTAGACGGGCGACTGCTCGGCGGTGAAGACGTTCTCGTAGGCGTCGCCGGACTCGTCCTTCGCACGGTACACATACGACCCCACGCCGAACGAATCACCGCAGGTCAGGATGTTGACGACGACATCGGGCCGGGGGCCGCCGGTGAGATTGCCGTACGTCACGTCGACCGGGTACTGGTCCTTCGTGCACGGCTTGAGGTTCTTCTTGATCTGATCGCTGACCTTGGGGTCGTTCTTGATCAGCTTGACGGCGTCGACCTTCTCCTGGACGGGAGCGGCCGACGCCGAGGGGATCCGCGTCGCCTTGGCGGCGGACTGGGTCTGCGCGGGGCCCTCCTTGCGCACACCCTCGCTGCTGCCACTGCATCCGGCCAGCAGAAGACCGGCGGCAGCGGCCATTGCGGCGACCGCGCCACCGGTGATCAGTGCCGGCTTGTTCTCAGCCGCCTTTTTCAGGCCGCGCACCGTTCCTGCCCCCGCTCGTTGCGCTCCAGGGCGTGGAAGTCGAGGTCCCGGGCCTCCAGCTCCTGGCGCAGCCGGGCCAGGGCCCGGTGCAGCGTGCTCTTGACCGTGCCGGTCGACATGCCGAGCGCCTCCGCGGTCTCCTCGGTGCTCATCTGCTCCCAGTGTCGCAGCACGACCACGCTGCGCTGCTTGGGCGCCAGGACTCCGAGGACGTCCATCAGCAGGGCGCGGTCGGCGTGCTGCTCGGTGCCGTCCTCGACGCTGGCGTCGGGGAGCTGCTCGGTGGGCACCTCGTCGAGCTTCCGGGCGCGCCACCACTCCGTACGAGTGTTGATCATGACACGGCGCAGGTAGGCGTCGGCCAGCGACTTGTCCGCTATGCCTTCCCAGCGGCCGTAGGTGCGGACGAGGGCGGTCTGGAGCAGGTCCTGCGCGTCGATGGGGTCCGGGACGAGGCGGCGGGCGCTGCGCAGGAGAGCGTCCTGACGGTTGCGCACGTACTCTTCGAAGTCCAGAACCTTGCCGCTGCTGGCCATACTCGCAGCCTCCATTCCGCTTGCGTCCCCGTGCCTCGCTGGTGGTCCTCCAGCACGAGAAGGACGCTACGGAGACGCTGTTGCGGCGTGATGTGCGAGAGCCCGTCGGCTGGAGCACAGCTATCCATAGGTTGTGTAACAGCGGGACCCGTGGGGCGGGAAAGAACGCGGAAACAGCTGCTCTGTCCCATTCCGCACTGTGTTCCCGGGCGGGCTTCCGTAACGGTCCCGGCGTACCGCCCGTGGGACTCCCGTCAGGTCAGCGGCAGCCGGTACGTGCCGTCCGGCAGCGGCTCCACCAGGCCGTCGGACACCAGCCCGTCCAGCGCCCGGGCGCGCTGCACCGGCTCGTCCCACACCGCGTCCAGCGCCCGCTGCGGCACGGGCGCGACCGCCTCCCGCAGCACGGCCAGGAGCTTGCCGCGCACCTGCCGGTCCGTACCGGCGTACGTCTGGCCGCGGCGCGGCGGGCCGTCGTGGGCCGGGGAGCCCGCCGCCCGCCATGCGCAGCGGTCCGCGATCGGGCAGCGCATGCATGCGGGCGTGCGCGCCGTGCACACCAGCGCGCCCAGCTCCATGGTCGCCGCGGCCCAGAGCGCGGCCACCGGCTCCTCGTCCGGCAGCAGGGCGCGGGCCAGCCTGCGCTCGGCGGCCGTCGTGGCGTTCGGCGGGTACTGGGCCCCGCTCACGGCGCGCGCGAAGACCCGGCGGACGTTGGTGTCCAGCACTGCGTGCCGCTGCCCGTACGCGAACGACGCCACCGCCGCGGCCGTGTACTCGCCGACTCCCGGCAGCGCCAGCAGCTGCGCGTGGTCGCTCGGCACCTCGCCGCCGTGCTGCTCCGCTATGGCCGCCGCGGCGGCGTGCAGCCGCAGCGCGCGCCGCGGATAGCCGAGGCGGCCCCAGGCGCGCACCGCCTCGCCCGGCGGCTCGGCGGCCAGCGCCGCGGGCCGCGGCCAGCGGGCCAGCCACTCCTCGTACACCGGCAGCACACGGCTGACCGGCGTCTGCTGGAGCATGAACTCGCTCACCATCACGCCCCACGCACCGGCCTCCGGGCGGCGCCACGGCAGGTCGCGGGCGTGTTCGTCGAACCAGTCGATGACGGGCGCGTGCAGCAGGGACGGGACGACGGCGGGGGTTTCGGGCATGGCAGTCATGGCGTTCCCGATCCTGGCACGGGTGGGCGTGCGGGCGAAACGCGCGGGGGCGGCGGGCCTTCCCGTTCGGGTGATCGTCCTCGTCAACCCGTGCGTGCGGAAAGTGCGTTCGGCGACGATGGGCGGCATGGAAACCGGCCGTGACGCCCCGCCCGTGGTCTGCTGCAGGGTGTGTGCGAACCCGCTGTGGTGGGACGTCACACCCGTCCCCGGACTTGCGCCGGGCTGGTACTGCTCGACCTGCCGGCACCCGCCGGAGCGGTTCCTGAACTCCGCGGCCGCACCGCCCGTCTGCCCCGAAGGGTGCCCGAGCTCGATCGTGGAGGCGGGACCGGCCGGGGGAGCCCGGAAGTTCCTCTGCCACCGGAGCTGACCCGGACCGCGGGAGGCCGCGGGGCCCGAGGGGATGCGGTGATGGAATGGGATCATGACGTCGCACACCCCCGGCCCGTCGCTGCCGCCCGACATCCGGGCCGCCCTGGACGCGCACACGACCATGACCCTGGCGTACGCCGACGAGGACGGGCCGCAGGCCTGCGCCGTCCTCTACGCCGTCGCGTCCGGCTCCGCCGGGCCCGCTCTCGTCTTCGTCACCTCCGTCACCACCCGGCACGGCCGTTCCCTGTCGGGCGGGGAGGGCCGCGTCGCCTTCACCGCCCAGCGCGACGGACAGGAGTGGTCCGCCCTGACCGGCCTTCAGGGGCGCGGCACCTGCCGCCGCCTGGAGGGCGAGGAGCGCGCAGCCGCGTGGGAGGCGTACCGCTCCCGCTACCCCTACGTCGAGCAGACGGAGCGGCTGCGGCAGGCGATGGAGCGCACCGACCTCTGGGAACTGCGGCCGGACTGGCTGCGTTTGATCGACAACGGGAAGCGTTTCGGCCACAAGGCCGAGTGGAATGTGACGACGCATCACTGACCGTGACCGGTAACAGCCCTCTGTTACCGGGCAGATGATGAGAAAAGCAGGCACTCCTACGGCGGGTACTGGCTGGTGCCCCGCCCGATCTCTCGTAGAGTTTTCGCGTGGGATCACTGCGCAATCCGATCGGGCCGCTTCCCTCCTCCATCTATTGGCGGCGGAGGGGAGTTGCGCTGGGCGTGCTCGCCCTTCTCGCCCTGCTGGCGTTCTGGCTGTTCTCCTTCGGGGGTGGCGGCGGGTCCAAGGACTCCTCCGACGGCTCCTCCGACGGCAAGGGCGGGCCCGCCGAGACCACCATCACCCCCGGGCCCACCCCGTCGGGGCCGCACTACAGCCAACGGCCGGGCGGGCGCGGTGATTCGGGTGGCGGCGGTGACACCGGGGGCGGCAGCGGCGGTGCCGCGGGCCGCAGCGGTGGCGGTGGCGGCGTCGTCGCGGGCGGCTTCGGCGGCGGGCCGGGCCTGGCGGTGACCGCGGACGGCAAGGCCGTGCTGTCCGAGTCGAAGCTGCCGGACTGTGCCTCCGGTTCGGTCAAGCTGGCCGTGCGCAGCGTCAAGGACTCCTACGGGCCGGGCGAGAAGCCGAAGTTCGAGGTCGTGGTGGAGAACACCGGGGGCAGCGCCTGCAAGGTCGACTTCGGTGCGGCCGCCGCCCAGCTGAAGATCACCAACACCGGCGGCGACGACCACGTCTGGGCCTCCGACGACTGCCCGCGCGGCACCTCCTCCCTGTTCGTCGAGCTCCCGGGCTCGGGCGAGACCAAGCGCACGCTGGAGTGGGACCGCAAGCGGAGCGCCCCGCAGTGCGCGACCCCCTCCGGCAGCCAGACCGCCGGGCCCGGCACCTACCGGGTGGAGGTCAAGGTCGCGGGTGTCACCGAGAAGGTGGATTTCAAACTGGAGCAATGACGAAAGGGGCGCGAGACCGCGCCCCTTTCGCGTACGCACTTCTGCGTATGCCATTTACGTATGCCTTCGGCGGCGCCCCGCGCCCCTGACGGGGCGCACCTCCTGGACGTAGCCGGACGTAGTTAGACGTAGCGCTCCAGGATCGAGGACTCCGCCAGCCGCGAGAGGCCCTCGCGGACCGAGCGGGCGCGGGCCTCGCCGACACCGTCGACCGTCTGCAGGTCGTCCACGCTGGCGGCCAGCAGCTTCTGCAGCCCGCCGAAGTGGTCCACGAGCCGCTCGATGATGGCCCCGGGCAGCCGGGGCACCTTGGCCAGCAGCCGGTAACCACGCGGGGAGACGGCCGAGTCGAGCGTCTCGGGGGAGCCGCTGTAGCCCAGGGCCCGGGCCACGATGGGCAGTTCGAGCAGCTCGGCGTGGGTGAGGGAATCCAGCTCGGAGAGCGCCTCGGGGACCGTGCGGGTGCGCTTCGCCGTCGGCTCGGGCACGTAGTCCCGCACGACCAGCTCGCGCTCCGGCTCGACGCCGGCGATCAGCTCGTCCAGCTGGAGCGACAGCAGCCGGCCGTCGGTGCCCAGCTCGACCACGTACTCCGCGATCTCGGTGGCGATGCGGCGCACCATCTCCAGGCGCTGGGAGACGGCGGTGACGTCGCGCACGGTCACCAGATCCTCGATCTCCAGGGCGGAGAGGGTGCCCGCGACCTCGTCGAGGCGGAGCTTGTAGCGCTCGAGGGTGGCCAGCGCCTGGTTGGCGCGGGAGAGGATGGCGCCGGACTCCTCCAGCACGCGCCGCTCACCGCCCACGTACAGCGCGATCAGCCGCATCGACTGGCTCACCGAGACCACCGGGAAGCCGGACTGGATGGACGCCCGCTGCGCCGTGCGGTGCCGGGTGCCCGTCTCCTCGGTGGGGATCGAGGCGTCCGGATAGAGCTGGACGCCGGCCCGCACGATCTTGGTGACGTCCTTGTCGATGATCAGCGCACCGTCCAGCTTGCACAGCTCGCGCAGGCGGGTGGCGGTGAACTCCACATCGAGGACGAAGCCGCCGGTGCACATCGACTCGACGGTCTTGTCCATGCCGAGGACGATGAGCCCGCCGGTGTTGCCGCGAAGGACTCGCTCCAGGCCGTCGCGCAAGGCCGTGCCGGGCGCGACGGCGCTCAGCGAAGCGCGCATCAGACCGTCGGAACCGGAGCCACCCCCGGCCCTGCCGGGGCCCGATGCCCGGTCGTTGGCTGCCACTGCACTCCTCCGGTCGCAAGGTCAACGGTGCCGCAGGCCGCCCTGCTGTCGCGTACGTGACGGGACCGCTGTCGGAACGATGCCGTGTACGTACGGGCGGGACCAGGGCAAAGTCTACTGGCGCCCAGCCTATTAAAGGGGGCTCTCGTCCGGTCGGGCCTGCGCCCCCGCCTCCGGCCTCTCCGCCCGGCGGCTCTCCCGGCGCGGACGCCCCGGCAGCACCCGGAGCGCATCGCCTATGTCCGCCACCTCCTGGACCCGCATGCCCGGCGGGATCTTCCCCGGGTCGGACGGGACCAGGGCATGGGTGAAGCCCAGCCGGGCCGCCTCGGCCAGCCGCCGCTGGACGCCCGTGACCCGGCGGACCTCGCCCGCCAGGCCCACCTCGCCGATGGCCACCAGGTTCTTCGGCAGCGGGGTGTCGCTCGCTGCGCTGGCCAGGGCGAGCGCGACGGCCAGATCGGCCGCGGGCTCGGAGAGCTTCACGCCGCCGACCGTCGCGCTGTAGATGTCGCGCTTGCCCAGCGCGCTGATCCGGCCGCGCTGCTCCAGGACGGCGAGCATCATCGAGACGCGGGACGTCTCCAGGCCCGAGGTGGTGCGCCGCGGGGAGGGGATCTGAGAGTCCACCGTCAGCGCCTGGACCTCGGCCACCAGCGGGCGGCGGCCCTCCAGGGTGACCGTGAGGCAGGTGCCGGGGACGGGCTCGGCGCGCCGGGTCAGGAAGAGGCCGGAGGGGTCGGCCAGGCCCGTGATGCCCTCGTCGTGCAACTCGAAGCAGCCGACCTCGTCCGTCGCCCCGTAGCGGTTCTTCACGCCGCGCACCAGGCGGAGGCGGGCGTGCCGGTCGCCCTCGAAGTGCAGGACGACGTCGACCAGGTGCTCCAGCAGGCGGGGGCCCGCGATGGCGCCGTCCTTGGTGACGTGGCCGACCAGGAGCGTCGACATGCCGCGCTCCTTGGAGGCCCGGATCAGGGCGCCGGCCACCTCGCGCACCTGGGCCATGCCGCCCGGGGCGCCGTCGATCTCCGGGGAGGCGACCGTCTGCACCGAGTCCAGGACCAGCAGCGCGGGCTTGACCGAGTCGAGGTGCCCGAGCACCACGGACAGATCCGTCTCGGCCGCCAGGTACAGGTGCTCCGAGAGGGCGCCGATGCGGTCGGCGCGCAGCCGCACCTGGCTCGCCGACTCCTCGCCCGTCACATAGAGCGTGCGGTGCTCCTCGGAGGCCGCGCGGGCGGCCACGTCCAGCAGGAGCGTCGACTTGCCGACGCCGGGCTCGCCCGCGAGCAGCACCACCGCGCCGGGGACGAGCCCGCCGCCCAGCACCCGGTCCAGCTCGGGCACGCCCGTGCCGCGGGCGGTGGCCTGCCGGCCGTCGACCTGGGCGATGGGCAGCGCCGCCGAGGTGACGCGGCCGGGCGCCGTCGTGCGCACGGCGGGCGCGCCGTACTCCTCGACCGTGCCCCACGCCTGGCACTCCGGGCAGCGGCCGAGCCACTTGGCAGTGGTCCAGCCGCACTCGGTGCAGCGGTAGGAGGGCCGGTCCTTGGCGGACGAGCGAGAGGTACGGGCAGCCATGCGAGCCACCGTAGCGGTGGCCACCGACAGCGCGGTGCCGCGGGCGCCCCCTGCCCCGGGCACAGGGCGAGCCTCCCGGGCACGCGGTGGTGTCTGTGCCGTGGTTCGCGCCCCGCGCGCCGGAGTCCTCCCGCCGAGTGCGCCACCTACGCAACTCGGGACGGAATGAACAGTTCCTGTCCCCTTTCGAGGGAGCGATTCACCTGAACGGCGTAATCCTCAGTGAGCCAGGCGGACGAGGCCGCGGGGCCGCCCTACCGTCGCCGGGATGACGAGCAGGCCCGAGCCCCCCACGCATGCCACCGGCGCGCTCCGCGCCTCCCGCCGTGCGCCGCGCGCGGCCCAGCCCACGGTCGTCGCCCCGGACCGCGCCGCCGCGCCGGACGGCCCGCCCCGCCGGCCGCTGCCCGGCGACGGCCGGCGCGCCGCCCCCCAGGGGCCGGCCGCGCGCCACGAGCCGTACCTGGACGGCCTGTTCACCTACTGTCTGTCCGTCCTGTGCGAGCACGACGCCGCCACCGCCGCCCTCGGCGAGGTCCTCGCCCTCGCCGAGCGCCGCGCCGACCGCGCCCCCGCCGCCGAGGAGCTGCACCGCGCCTGGCTCTACGCCCTCGCCCGCTGGGAGTGCCTGCGCCGGCTCGCCGGGCCGGGCCCCGGCCGTGGCCCCGACGGCACCGCCGACCCCCGGCGCCGGGCCGAACTCGCCCTGCTCGCCTGGCCCGAGGCCGCCGGCACCACGGCCGAGCAGCGCGAGGCGCTCGAACTCGCCGTCCGCCACGGGCTCGCCCCGCACGAGGTCGCCGTCGTGCTGCGGCTGGACCCCGACGCCGCCCGGACCCTGCTCTCCACCGCCGCCTGCGAGGTCGAGCGCACCCGCACCGCGCTCGCCGTCGTGGAGTCCGGCCGCTGCCCGGTCGTCTCCCGGTTCGCCGAGGGCACCGAGGTCCTGCTCGGCGCGGCCCTGCGACGCGAACTCGTGCGGCACGTCGACGAGTGCGCCGACTGCCGCCGCACCGCCGAGCGCGCCACCGCCGGGGAGCCGTGGCCCGGCACCGCGGCCTCCTCGGCCACGCTGCCCGTGCTGGAGGCGCCGCGGGCGGCGGCGTGCGCCGCCATGCTGCACGCCCTCGACCCGCGCCTGCAGCGCCAGCGCGTGACGCCGCGCTTCGACCGCGGCGGTTTCCCCCTCGCCCCCAAGGACCGTGCCGCGCGGCGCAGCCGGCTGCGGAGCGGGGCGGTGACGACGACCGTCGTCGCGACCGTCGTCGCCGCGCCCGTGCTGGCGCTGTGGGCCGCGTACCGGGGGGAGGAACAGGGGGCGGCCTCCGTGTCGGCCACCGAGACCGACAGCCTGGGCGGGCATCCCTACGAACAGGAGCAGGAGCCGTACGAGGAGGCGTCCGCGCGGGAGTCGGTCGGCCACCGGATCTCCGACCTCTCGGTGGCGGTGACCGGTCCGGACGGACGCACGGCCGCCCGCGGCCCCGGCCGGCTGACCGTGGAGGCCCAGCCGAGCGGCGGGGCCACGCTCATCACGCTCGCCGCGAGCGGGGGAGAACCGGTGAGCTGGTCGATGTCGGCGAGCGCCCCGTGGCTCCGCCTGAGCCAGCCGGGCGGGGTCCTCCGCCCGGGCCAGTCGATCACGGTCACGGTGACGGTGGACCGCACGAGGGAGCCTGCGGCGCACTGGCGGGCGCGAGTGGCGATCGCCCCCGGTCGTTCAACGGTGACGATCGAAGGGGGCGGCTCCCGGTAGCGCCCCTACGAGGCGCGAAGACCGGTCTACCGCACCGGATCAGCCGGATGCGGAGCCATCGGCAGCGCCGCTGCCATCCGCTCCTCGCACAACTCCACCAGCCGCCCGTACCCTTCCTTGCCCATCAGCTCCATCAGCTCGGCCCGGTACGACACGAACACCGGCTCCCCGGCGCCGTGCGCGGACTTCGCCGACGTGCACCACCAGTGCAGGTCGTGGCCGCCGGGGCCCCAGCCGCGACGGTCGTACTCGCCGATCGTGATGCGGAGCACCTGTGTGTCGTCCGGCCGGTCGATCCAGTCGAACGTCCGCCGCACCGGCAGCTGCCAGCACACGTCCGGCTTGGTCTCCAGCGGCTCGCGGCCCTCCTTGAGGGCCAGGATGTGCAGGGAGCAGCCCGCGCCGCCGGCGAAGCCGGGGCGGTTCTGGAAGATGCACGAGCCCTTCCAGCGCCGCGTCTGCCGCTCGCCGTCGTCGTCCGTCTGGGTCCAGCCGGAGTCGGTGCCCACGTCGTGGAACTGCCAGATGTCCGGCGTGAGCCGGGCCACGTGCCCCGCGACACGCTTCTCGTCGTCCTCGTCGGAGAAGTGCGCGCCCAGCGTGCAGCAGCCGTCGTCGGCGCGCCCGGCCTTGATGCCGTGGCAGCCGCTGCCGAAGATGCAGGTCCAGCGCGACGTGAGCCACGTCAGGTCGCAGCGGAAGAGCTGTTCGTCGTCGGCGGGATCGGGGAATTCCACCCATGCCCGGGCAAAGTCGAGCCCGACCTCGTCGGAGGCCCTGAGGGCCTTGGCGGCCTTCTCGGCGAGCTTCGCCTGCTTCTTGGCGGCTTTGTCCCGCGCTTTGTCCGGGTCGGCCTTCTTCGTCTTTGCCACCCCTCAAGCCTATGCGGCCCCCGACCCCGCAGTAGCGTTCAGGCCATGAGACTCGGTGTCCTCGACGTGGGTTCCAATACCGTCCATCTGCTGGTGGTCGACGCGCACCCGGGTGCGCGCCCCCTGCCCGCCCACTCGCACAAGGCCGAACTGCGCCTGGCGGAGCTGATCGACGACGAGGGAGCCATAAGCGATGCCGGGGTCGAACGGCTCATCGCCGTGATCAAGGACGCGCTGGAGGCGGCCGAGGACAAGGGCGTCGAGGAGGTCCTCCCCTTCGCCACCTCCGCCGTCCGCGAGGCCCCCAACGCCGACGACGTGCTGGCCCGCGTCCACCACGAGACCGGCGTCACCCTCCCCGTCCTCACCGGCGACGAGGAGGCCCGGCTCACCTTCCTGGCCGCCCGCCGCTGGTTCGGCTGGTCGTCCGGAAAGCTCCTTGTCCTCGACATCGGCGGCGGCTCCCTGGAGGTCGCCTACGGCATGGACGAGGACCCCGTCGTCGCCTCGTCCGTCCCGCTCGGCGCCGGCCGGCTCACCACCGCCTGGCTCCCCGGCGACCCTTCCGACCCCGCGGACGTCCGGGCGCTGCGCCGGCACGTCCGTACCGAGATCGCCCGCACCGTCGGCGACTTCGCCCGGCACGGCGAGCCGGACCGCACCGTCGCCACGTCCAAGACCTTCAAACAGCTCGCCCGCATCGCCGGCGCCGCCCGCTCCGCCGAGGGCCTCTACACCCAGCGCACCCTCAGCCGGAAGGCCCTGGAGGACTGGGTGCCCCGGCTCGCCGAGATGACCTCCGCCCAGCGCGCCGCCCTGCCCGGTGTATCCGAGGGGCGGGCGTCCCAGCTGCTCGCCGGGGCCCTCGTCGCGGAGGCGGCCATGGACCTGTACGGCGTGGACGAACTGGACATCTGCCCCTGGGCCCTGCGCGAGGGCGTCATCCTGCGCCGCCTGGACCACCTGCCCACCGGATGACCCGGTGCCGGCCCCTGCCCGCCGGGTGACGTGCCGCACGCCCGGACCACCTGCCCCCGGCGGGAGGGGCGGGCATACGCTGTCCCTCGTGACAGAGCCAGTGGTGCGCATTCCGGATGCGAAGGTCGCGCTGTCCACGGCTTCGGTCTACCCGGAGTCGACGGCGACGGCCTTCGAGATCGCCGCCCGCCTCGGCTACGACGGCGTCGAGGTCATGGTGTGGACCGACCCCGTCAGCCAGGACATCGACGCCCTGCGCCGGCTGTCGGACTACCACCAAGTGCCCATCCTGGCCGTTCACGCCCCCTGTCTGCTGATCACCCAGCGCGTGTGGTCGACGGACCCCTGGGTCAAGCTGCAGCGCGCCCGCACGGCCGCCGAGAAACTCGGCGCGAGCACCGTCGTCGTCCACCCGCCGTTCCGCTGGCAGCGGTCCTACGCACGCGACTTCGTGCGCGGCATCTGGCGCATGGCGGACGAGACCGACGTCCGGTTCGCCGTGGAGAACATGTACCCCTGGCGCTACCGCGACCGCGAAATGCTCGCCTACGCGCCCGACTGGGACGTCACCAAGGACGACTACCGGCACTTCACCGTCGACCTCTCCCACACCTCGACCGCCCGGACCGACGCCCTTCAGATGATCGACCGCATGGGCGACCGCCTGGCCCACATCCACCTCGCTGACGGCAACGGCTCCGCCAAGGACGAGCACCTCGTCCCCGGCCGCGGCAAGCAGCCCTGCGCCGAGCTCCTGGAGCGGCTGGCCGTCAGCGGCTTCGACGGCCACATCGTCATCGAGGTCAACACCCGCCGCGCCATGTCCGCGGCCGAGCGCGAGGCCGACCTCGCCGAGGCCCTCGCCTACACCCGCCTCCACCTCGCCTCCCCGACGGGCGTGCCCCGGCCGTGACCGACACCCCCGCCACCCCGGCCCCGCGCAGACGCGGCCGTCCCGCCCGCGCGGACGCGGACGGCGGCCCCGGCGCCCGCGAGCGCATCGTCGCCGCGGCCCGCGCCGAGTTCGCCGAGCACGGCTACGACAAGGCGTCCATCCGCGGCATCGCCCGCGGCGCGGGCGTCGACCCCGCTCTCGTCCACCACTACTTCGGGCCCAAGGAACAGGTCTTCGCGGCCGCCGTGGAAGTGGTCGCCGCGCCCGTGCTCGAAGCCCCGGACATCGTCCTGGCGGGCGGCCGGGACGAGGTCGGGGAGCGGCTGACGCGCTTCTTCCTCGGCGTGTGGGACAACCCCGTCAGCCGCGCGCCGATCCTCGCCGTCGTCCGCTCGGCCATCGCCAACGAGACCGCCGCCGCGATCTTCCGCGACCTGCTCAGCACCCGGCTGATGGCCCGGATCGCCGACGGCCTGGACGTCCCGGACGCCCGGCTGCGGGCGGAGCTGGCAGCGTCCCAGCTGGTCGGGGCGGCGCTGCTGCGCTACGTCATCAGGATCGAACCGCTGGCGTCGGCGGACATCGAGCAGGTCGTCGCCATGCTCGCACCGGCCGTCCAACGGCACCTCACGGGGGACTGAGCACCCCCGTCCCGTCTCACATTTCGGAGACCCCGTCCGGATCCCGGATCACGGGCGTAGGCTCGGGAGACAGGACTGCGACGACGAGTGGAGCAGCGCAATGCCCGAGCTGAGGTCCCGTACCGTCACCCACGGCCGCAACATGGCGGGCGCCCGAGCCCTTCTCCGGGCAGCAGGCGTAGCGCGCGAGGACTTCGGCAAGCCGATCATCGCGGTGGCGAACAGCTTCACCGAATTCGTCCCGGGCCACACCCACCTCCAGCCCGTCGGCCGGATCGTCTCCGACGCGATCAAGGCGGCGGGCGGCGTGCCCCGCGAGTTCAACACCATCGCCGTCGACGACGGCATCGCCATGGGCCACGGCGGCATGCTCTACTCGCTGCCCTCCCGCGACCTGATCGCCGACTCCGTCGAGTACATGACCGAGGCGCACTGCGCCGACGCGCTGATCTGCATCTCCAACTGCGACAAGATCACGCCCGGCATGCTGATGGCCGCCCTGCGGCTGAACATCCCCACCGTCTTCGTCTCCGGCGGCCCCATGGAGGCCGGCAAGACGACCCTGGTCGACGGCACCGTCCGCACCAACCTCGACCTCATCAGCGCCATGTCCGAGGCCGTCTCCGAGAGCGTCTCCGACGAGGACCTGGCCCGCATCGAGGAGGCCGCCTGCCCGACCTGCGGCTCCTGCTCCGGCATGTTCACCGCCAACTCCATGAACTGCCTCGTCGAGGCCCTCGGCCTGGCCCTGCCGGGCAACGGCTCGACGCTCGCCACCCACACCGCCCGCAAGGACCTCTACGAGGCCGCCGGCCGCACCGTCGTCGAGATCACCAAGCGCTGGTACGAGCAGGACGACGCCACCGTCCTCCCGCGCTCCGTCGCCTCCCGCGCCGCCTTCGAGAACGCCATGGCCCTCGACGTGGCCATGGGCGGCTCCACCAACACCGTCCTGCACCTGCTGGCCGCCGCCCAGGAGGCCGGGCTCGACTTCGGCATGCCGCACATCGACGCCGTCTCGCGCCGCGTCCCCTGCGTCTGCAAGGTCGCGCCCAACGGCTCGTACCACATGGAGGACGTCCACCGGGCCGGCGGCATCCCTGCCATCCTGGGCGAGCTCCAGCGCGCCGGGCACCTCCACGAGGAGGTCCACAGCGTCCATGCCGACTCGCTCGCCGAGTGGCTCAAGCGCTGGGACGTGCGCGGCGGTTCCCCGAGCACGGAGGCCGTCGAGCTGTTCCACGCCGCCCCCGGCTGCGTCCGCTCGTCCCAGGCCTTCTCCCAGTCCGAGCGCTGGCAGTCCCTCGACCTCGACGCCGCGGGCGGCTGCATCCGCGACACCGCACACGCGTACTCCGCCGACGGCGGCCTGGCCGTCCTCCACGGCAACCTCGCGGTCGACGGCTGCGTGGTGAAGACCGCCGGCGTCGACGAGTCGATCTGGACCTTCGAGGGCCCGGCCGTCGTGGTCGAGTCCCAGGAGGAGGCGGTCGACGCCATCCTGAACAAGCGCGTCAAGGAGGGCGACGTGGTCGTCGTCCGCTACGAGGGCCCCAAGGGCGGCCCCGGCATGCAGGAGATGCTCTACCCCACCTCCTTCCTCAAGGGCCGCGGCCTGGGCGCCAAGTGCGCCCTGATCACCGACGGCCGCTTCTCCGGCGGCACGTCGGGCCTCTCGATCGGCCACGCCTCGCCCGAGGCGGCGTCGGGCGGCACGATCGCCCTCGTCGAGGACGGCGACCGGATCCGCATCGACATCCCGGCCCGCTCGATCGAACTCCTCGTGAGCGACGAGGAACTGGCCGCCCGCCGGGACGCGCTCGGCGGCACGTACGCGCCGAAGGCCCGCGACCGCAAGGTCTCGCAGGCCCTGCGCGCCTACGCGGCGATGGCCACGAGCGCCGACAAGGGCGCGGTCCGGGACATCAGCCGGCTGGAGAGCTGAGCTCCGGAGAGGCGAGCTCCGGTGGCGGTGACGGGCCCCGTCACCGCCACCCCGCCGGATTCAGCCCGTCCACCGCGAACACGGTCCCGTCCGGCGCGGTCCCGAACACCTTCCCCTCCGCCACCACCGGCGCCGGCACCAGGTCCACCAGACCCCCGGCCGCCCTGCCCGGACGGGCCCCCGTCTGACCCAGCAGCGCACCCTCGCTGCTGTCCACGGCCAGCAGCCGCCCGTCCGCGGCAGAGAAGTACAGCCGGTTGCTCTCCGAAGCCACCAGCTGCGACGCATTGGAGACGGACGTCTCCAGCCGCCACAACCGCCCCCACTGCCTGCTCCCGCCCGCCTGCTCCGTCCCGACGGCCGTCAACCCGCCGTCCGCCGACAGCAGATACACCTGATCGCCCTGTGCCACGGCGCTCGCCACCTGCAGCCGCGTCGGCAGCGGCACCCGCACCTCCCGCGCCCCGCCCGGCTCGTAACGCACCACGGACGTGACGCGCTGCTCGACGTCGTTCTCGGTGAAGAACACCGCGTCCTCCGGCCCCGTGCCCACGGTCGACAGGTTGCCCATGCCCGACCAGTCCCACAGCGTCCGGCCGGTCACCGGGTCGACGGCCACGACCCTGGTGCGCCGCCCGTCCGGTGCCGGGGCCACCGCATACGCGGGCCCGTTCCCGTAGAAGGAGAAGACCGGCTTGATGCCGTCGGGAAGCCCGTGGCTCCACCGCTCCTTGTTCGTCGCACCGTCGATCGCCGTGACCGTACCGCCCGCCCCGACCAACAGCACCGTGTCGCCCGCGTAGAAGATCCGGCCCCCGTACGCGGACACGTCGCGCGTCCAGCGCGGTTCGCCGCTCCGGGGATCGAGCGCGGACAGCTCCCGCTTGTCCGGCGACAGCGCATGCACCAGCCCGCCGGACACGTGCGGCGCACTCGGTGCACCCCGGCCCGGCAGCGTCGCGACGGCCGCCCGCCGCCAGGCCACCTTGCCGCCCGTGACGTCCACCCGCGCGGCGTGCACACCCCGCGCCGCGCAGTACAGCGCACCGTCCCCGTACGTGCAGAACCCGGCGCGCACCTCACCGTCCTTTCCGTCGCCGCCGTCCGGGACGGTCGTCTCCCAGGGCTGCCACGAGGAGTCGGCGGCATGCGGCTGCGACTGCTTCGGGCGTTGAGGGTCGTCAAGTTTGTCTATCTCTTCGCTCAACACCCACGTGCCACTGGCCGTGAGCGCCACGATGGCCACGGCAGCGGCCGCGAGCCACCGTCCGCGAGGACCCCGGCGGGACGCGGGTGAGGGAGCGGACGCAGGAACGGGCGCCGGCACGGGCTCTGCTGCGACCGGCACGGGCGCAGGCACGACCGCCGCCTCCGTCGCCACTGGCCGGGACAGCCGGGCCATCAGCACGTCCGGCGTCGGCCGCTCCGCCGGTTCCTTGGCCAGACAGTCGCGGATCAGCGGTACGAGATCGTCGGGCACGCCGGTCAGATCGGGATCGTCGTGCACGACCTGGTACGCGACGATGTACGGACTGTCCGACTCGAACGGCCCCCGCCCCGTCGCCGCGAACACCAGCAGCGACGCCAGCGCGAACACATCCGCCGCAGGCCCCACCTCGCGCGGCCGCTGGAACTGCTCGGGCGCCATGAAGGGCGGCGTACCGATCAGCTTCCCCGTCTCGGTGCGCAATTCGCTGTCGTACGGGCGGGAAATGCCGAAGTCGATGACCTTCGGCCCGTCGTCCGCGAGCAGCACATTGCTCGGCTTGAGATCGCGGTGGACCACTCCTGCACGGTGAATGTCCCGCAGCGCCTCCGCCAGACCAGCCGCCAGACGCCGAAGTTCGCCGGGCGCAAGCGGACCGTTCCGCTTCACCCGGTGGGCCAGCGTGGGACCGGGGATGAAGACCGTGGCCATCCAGGGCCGCTCGCCGTCCGGGTCCGCGTCCACCACCGACGCCGTGAACGCCCCGCTCACCCGCCGCGCCGCAGCGACCTCCTGCCGGAACCGCGCCCTGAACTCGGGGTCCACCGCGTACTCGGCGTGCACCACCTTCACCGCGAGGCGTCGCCCCGAAGCGGAACGGGCCAGGTGCACCACCCCCATGCCCCCTGAGCCGAGCCGGCCCTCCAGGCGGTACCGACCCGCGTACTCGGGATCGTCCGCTTCCGGGCGCATGGTCCCCACCCCCGTGTTGTTCGGCCGTAGACGGCGGCGCGAGCCTAATCGATGACACCCGTCAGACCCGGGAGCGCGTACGGCGGGTTGTAGCCTGCCGTTGCATTTACATACGTCTACATACGTCTCACGTGCCCCAGGCCTCCCGGACGCCTCTCGTACGCCGCCGGAGCCCTGAGCACTCTCACGGGGGAGAGCCGCGATGGCCGACACCTACCCGATCGCACCCGGCTACCAGGTCAACGTCCGCCGCGGTCCGAGCACCGACAGCGAGCTTGTGAAGGTCCTCCCGCAGGGCTCCCGGATCCCGATCCGCTGCCAGACCTACGGCGAGACCGTCTCCGGCCCCTGCGGCACCTCGAACATCTGGGACAACATCGGCCCCGGCCAGTACGTCGCGGACGCCTATGTGAAGACGGGCAGCAGCGGCTTGGTGGCGGACCGCTGCTCGGGTTGAGAGCGGGACGGACCGTAATAATCGAGCCATGAGCGGCGAGCACACGGCAGCGGACGGTCCCCGTCCCGAGCCGATCCGGTTCTTCGGCACGACCTGGCTGCACCACGACGGCGGCTATGCACTGCGGCGCGCGGGCGTGGGCCTCGGCGCCCTGCTCGCAGGGGCGGCGGGCGCACTCGTCCTGCGCTTCGGCTACGAAGGGCTGACGATCGCCAAGGTCGGCAGCCTGGTGAACGTGCTGGTCGTGGCGGGCTTCGCGATCTGTAGCGCGCTCGCCTTCCGCCGCACCTGGGAAGGCTTCGTCCGCCGCCGGGACCCCGCGGCGGACGCGGCGGCCGAGCGGTCCATGCAGAACCTCCTGCTGATCGGCTTCGTGGGCACGCTGCTCGCCTACGCCGTCCGCTGCCTCGTCGAGGCGCCCGGGGAGCAGCTGCACCGCAGGGAGTACGAGGAGGCCTGCGCCCGGCATGACCGCCGCAAGCGGAAGGGGCGGCGCAAGCACCCCTGAACCTCGTGTAGAGTTCTCCGAGTTGCCACGGGGTCCGCAAGGAAGCCGGGGCAGCGGTTCGAGCCGCATCGGCGGCGATCCACCACTTGTACGGCCCTTGAACGGGATGGATT